>CAZIPU010000038.1:9375-14587 GCA_964541005.1 uncultured Syntrophales bacterium
TCGATGCCCTCGGAGGTCTTCCCAAAGGGGAGGAACACTGTGCGGAACTGGCCTGCGCGGCCCTGCGTCAGGCCCTCAGAAATTATCTTGCTTATAAGAACGACCCCTGGAAGAGAGCTTATCCCGAACCCCGGTAGATAACGGACATGGGCCATCCGGCTCAAAAAGATGCAGGGGCAATTCTTGTGGTTGTCCTGAGAAATTTCGGGGAACATATACGCAATTGCGATTTCAATCCTGTGGCTTGCGATATTCCTGTTATCCGATTTACCTCCTGATTTTTGACTTAGACAGGTAAAGGGCAGATCGCACATGAAAAAAGCACTGGAAAAAACAAAGGGGCTTTAATTCTATTGGCTCTGTTATGAGAGCAAGGGGTTGTTGTGAGGCATTTCAGTCTTCTTCCGATCATCACGGCGGCAGTATTGTTTACCGGTTTTTGGGTGATCCGCTCGGTCATAAGAGCGATAAGGCATAAGGTCGTCATCAGCTACGGCTTTATCGCATTGCTGGGCGGATTTACGCTTTTCACGACGGCAATCATTTATGTTTTTGTTGCGATATCTCTTTCGGCCCTGCACGGCAGCCCTCCGGAAGCAGCGTATATCGGTTGGCTGCTTCTGTTGTGCCTGGTCATTCTGCCGGTTGCCGGATTATTATTCTTCCGGGTTCATCAGAAAAATCAGTTCGATCATAAAAAGTCCGGGTTTCGCTTTAAACTTTTCCTGGTCGTTTTTATCCTGCTCTGGCTTGGCGTCACCGCCGTTGTGTCCGGACGGCTTGCCATGATTCTGGCCCTGGAGCGGAACAACACGGGTACGGTTGATCTGCTTCTGAACCTGGGGATAAGCGCCAACATGAAGTTGATGATCACGGGTGAAACGCACAGGCCGCTGCATTATGCGGCATATCAGGGCAGTCTCAGAATGCTCAGGCTTCTGCTGGACCACGGAGCGGATGTCGATGCCGAAAAAACGTTGTTGTTTGAAGCCATTATTGGCGGCAATCCGGAAGTTGTTAAAATCCTTCTGCAAAAAGGTGCTGATCCGAATCAAGACAGCGGCAGCGGCTACAGTTCTCCTCTAATGTTTGCTGTAGCAAATTGTGACCGCGAACTGGTGCGGTTGCTGGACAACAGCGGCGCCGATATCAATTTTATAAACTCCCGGGACATGACAGCCCTGGATATAGCGAGAGAGAAAGGGTTTGGGGAGATCGCTCAGTTGCTCCTTCGCCTTGGGGCCAAGGAGAAAATCTCTTCTCCGCAACGCGAGCGGGCCTTGTTTTTCCCCGTGGCCGATGAAAATTTTCAGAAAATTCAGCGGCTTTTGGATAAGGGAACCAATATCAACTGCCTGGACGGTTTGCACCGGACACCGCTGATCCATGCTGCGGCATATGGAAAAGGCGGCGCGGTTTTGTGGCTTTTTAAGCATGGCGCCAGGGTGGGTGTCCGGGATGTCAACGGCCGCAATGCATTAGCGTATGCCGCTGAAAAGAATCTTACCGAAGTGGCTAACCTTCTTTCACAAAAGAAAGAATAACCCAAATTTCAGCGAAGGGTCCTTCAATCCGTCTGCTCCTTCAAGAATGATTGCTGGAGACGGGTCTATCCGAAACCCGGACCTTATAGAACGGGAGGCATCCACTCTGGATTTGATTACATCGGCAAGCAAATATTAAAAACGCTATGCCGGATCAGGAGGCTGTGTCGCAAGGTCATTCCGAGGTACCAGCCAAAGAATCTCTTCCTTGTAACATATCGCTATAATTTTAATCTTTTCATTCGCTGAATGACCTTGAATGTAATTTGGGTATTACGACACAGGCTCTCGATCCGGTATCCAGTCAAGTTCATTCCGGATTCCGTCTTTCGACGGAATGTCGAAAATTGATCTATTCCATTGCCGAAGTGATAGCAAGGCAAACCCTCGGGTTCCGTTACCGGTGTTGAGAAGAAAGCCGCAGCCTTTACGATTCGTGAGTTCGAGGTGTACATGAGCCTTTTCAAAGTCGCATTTCAGACTGATAGGCGATTAAAAGCCCTCTGTTTTACCGGGGGGCTTAAGCTTAAAACAGCCTTAGGGTGATGACCTGAACTTGTTCCGCTGGGGGCGGCCGATTCTACTTATCCAGAGCGATTCTCAGCACCTCCCGCATATCATCGACAAAGTGAAAAATCAGATCTTTTCTGACCGTGATGGGGATGTCATCCAGATCCCTTTTGTTCCATTTCGGCAGGATGATCGTCTTGATTCCCGCCCGGTGGGCGGCGAGGACCTTTTCCTTGATTCCACCCACAGGCAGGACAACGCCTCGCAGGGTAATTTCCCCCGTCATGGCCAGGCCCTTTTTAACGGTCTGATTGGTCAGAAGCGAAACCAGTGCCGTAAGCAGGGTGACGCCCGCGGAAGGACCGTCCTTCGGGATGGCTCCGGATGGGATGTGGATATGGAGATCGATATCTTCAAAAAAATCGGCGGGAATGCCCAACTCTTCGGCGTTAGACCGGATGAAGCTCAGGGCGGCCGTCGCCGATTCCTTCATGACATCACCCAGTTGTCCCGTCAGGGTCAGCCCCTTTTTCCCCTTCATGGAGGTTGCCTCTATAAACAGGATTTCCCCACCGACGGGTGTCCATGCCAGACCGACGGCGACGCCGGGTTTGGAAGCCCGTATGCTGATTTCGGGAATGACCTTGACCTGTCCCAGGTACTTCGTAATTTCCTTGACGGTGACGGTCGCCGACTGAATCCGGCCTTCGGCGATTGAGCTGGCCACGCCCCGGCATATGGATGCAATTTCCCGTTCCAGGTTCCGAACCCCTGCTTCCCGGGTATAACAGGTGATAACCCGCTGCAGCGCCTTACGGGTGAACCGGATCTGTTCCGTTTTGAGGCCGTTGGCATCGATCTGCCTCGGAATCAGGTAATGTTCGGCAATTTTGATCTTTTCCAGTTCCGTGTAACCCAGGAGTTCAATGACCTCCATCCGGTCCCGCAGGGCGGGGGGAATCGTTTCCAGCATGTTCGCCGTGGTGATGAACATGACGTGGCTCAGATCAAAGGGCACGTCCAGGTAGTGATCCGAAAAGGAGAAGTTCTGTTCCGGGTCCAGGACTTCCAGAAGGGCCGATGAAGGATCACCCCTGAAATCGCTGCCGACCTTGTCGATTTCGTCGAGCATGAAGACGGGGTTATTGGACTCGGCCCGGCGAATGCCCTGAATGATGCGGCCCGGCAGCGCTCCGACGTAGGTACGGCGATGCCCGCGTATTTCCGCTTCGTCATGGACGCCGCCCAGGGAAATACGGACGAATTTCCGTCCCAGGGCGCGGGCGATGGAATGGCCCAGGGAGGTTTTCCCCGTCCCGGGAGGACCGGCAAAACAGAGGATGGGACCCTTCGTGTCGGGTTTTAGTTTCCGGACAGACAGATACTCGATAATTCTCTTTTTGGCCTTTTCCAGACCGAAATGATCCTCATCGAGGACCCGCCGTGCTTTCCGGATATCCAGGTTGTCTTCCGACTTTTCGTTCCACGGCAGGGTTGTCATCCAGTCCAGGTAGGTCGAGGAGACGGTGTATTCCGCCGAGGAAGGGTGCATCCGGGAAAGCCTCTCCAGCTCGCGTTCCGCTTCCCGCCGCGCCTCCTCCGGCAATTGTTTCTTCTCAATCTTGGCCCGGTATTCCTCGATTTCGACCTTGGATTCGTCTTCCTCGCCCAGTTCTTTCCGGATTGCATTCAACTGCTGGCGGAGATAGTATTCCCGCTGCGATTTGTCCATGTCGTCCTTGACCTGAGACTGGATCTTGTTGCCGAGTTCAAGGATTTCCACCTGATGATTGACCAGACGGGTTACCTCCTTGAGGCGTTCCTTGACGTCGATGGTTTCCAGAATCTTCTGCTTTTCCTCGATCGAGGCGTTGATGATGGAGGCCACCATGTCGGCAAGAGTGCCCGGTTCGGTGATGGATTTGGCCATCGTCCCGAATTCCTGGGGCAGAAAGGGGGAGAGCTTGACCACCCGGTCGAAGAGCGTCACCAGGTTGGACATCAGGGCCTCGACCTCGATATCCCGGATTTCCGGCGTTTCGAGAGGTTCGATTCTGGCCTGCATATAAGAACTGCCTTCAATAAATTCCTTGATACGAAAACGTTCGATGCCCCGGAGCAGGAGCTGTGCCTTGTTTTCCGGGGATTTTGCCATTCTTAAAATGACGACGCTTGTGCCGATGGAATAGAAATCTTCCGGTTGATATTGCGTTTCAAGAGCGGATTTCTTGGAGACGGCAAGACCCATGAAACGATCCTTGGCCATGGCTTCGTCAATCAGTTGAATGGACTTATCCCCGAAAACTTCCATGGGGAAAACCATCTTGGGGAAGACGACGTTGTCGAATAAGGGTAAAATGGGAAGAATTTCCGGCAGAGAGGAAACGGAAAAATCTTCAGATGTTTTTTGCTCGGTCATTTGAACCTCCGCATGCATGATAATGATGGGGAACTGTCGGTACAGACAGCTTATTCGTTCTGGGTAATTTTTATTCTACGGGCACGCTCAAGAGATAACTTTGCCGCCCGGATTTTGAGAAGCCCTTCGCGGTACGTGGCGTGAACCGTTTCTCTATCCACCGCACAGGGAAGCGGCAGGGTTCTTTCAAAGGAGCCATAGGAGATTTCAGCGAGATGATACCGGGGGTGTATGCCCGGATGCCTTTCCTGACGGGTGCCATAAATCCGGAGATTTCTCGTGTCGAGTTCAATGTGTATGTTTTCACTTTTTGTTCCTGCAAGGTCTGCGATCACCACGATATCATGGGGAGTTTCGAAAATGTCCACCGGCGGTCGCCAAGTTTTCTGGTAAAGGGAGCAATTCGGACAATTGACATGGAATATTTCCTCGACCGCTTTTCTGAAGTGCATTTCCACGGCGTTATCGTTGATGAGATAATGAATTTTAATTCGGTTCATCGTCGGACTCCCGTTCAAAGGACTGTGATACCTTTAAAATTACTCTTCACGGAAAAAAAGATAATAACCATCCGCTTTTTGTAAAGGGGCTTCTTGCCGGGAAATCTGAAGATCGCACCCATCAGACCGTTTCCCGTCGTCCTGTGTTCCGGAGGATCCTGTATGATTCCGGCGCTTTCTCTGATTAAGAGAAAAACGTTGACAATAAAAACAGGGTAATGATATTAAAATTAAAACAT
>CAZIPU010000039.1:0-4245 GCA_964541005.1 uncultured Syntrophales bacterium
GCGGACGTGGCCGCAGATAACTGCGATGTCGATAACCGTACCCGTTTCCGGAAGGAGCAGAATATGAAATACCGGATTAGATTGAAGCATAAAACCGCACATTTCGTCGTTCATATTTCATTCGTCATCCTGATCGCCGCTTTTTTTGCACAGGCGGAGGCTGCCTCAACGCGGGTGAAGCAGAAAACATTTCCCTCTGCTGAAGAAGCGGTAGAAGCCCTTGTCTCGGCCATAAAGATCAACGATGAAAAGGAACTCCGGGCGATCTTCGGTCCGGCGGGAGACGATCTGTTTTCTTCCGGAGATCCTGTCGCAGACCGGCAGGTGAGGGACAGATTTCTGAACCGCTACGAAACAAAGAACAGTCTTTTCCCCCGGCAGGACACGGTACTCCTCCTGCTTGGTAACGATGACTGGCCGTTTCCGATTCCCGTGGTGAAACATGGCAAGCGATGGTCTTTTGACACCGCCAAGGGCAAAGAGGAAATCCTGAACCGCCGTATCGGGGAGAACGAGCTGAATACGATCAACGTCTGCCTTGCCTATGTCGATGCCCAGCGCGAATATGCCATGATGGACGTCGATGGGGATGGGGTCCCCGAATACGCTGAGAAACTTATGAGCGACCCGGGCAAGAGGAACGGTCTTTACTGGGAAACGCAAGAAGGGGAGGCCCCCAGCCCAATCGGGGCGGTACTGGCGGAGGCCCGGAGAGAAGGGTACGGCGTGAAGGGGGCAAAAGATAAGGCGGTTCCTTTCCATGGCTATTATTATCGTGCCTTGAAAGCGCAGGGCAAAAACGCAGCCGGAGGGGCTTACGAGTATGTGGTCAAGGGAAAGATGATCGGCGGATTTGCCCTTGTCGCCTATCCGGCAAAGTATGGAAATTCCGGAATCATGACCTTCCTCGTGAATCACGATGGCGTCGTTTTTCAAAAAGATTTGGGGAATAATACAGTCAAATACGCAGAGGATCTTAAGATATTCGATCCGGACAAGACATGGAAAAAGGTGACTGTTGCGAACAAGTAGTTATTACTTCGGCAATTTAATTGCTTCATTCCTGTCATTCCGTCGAAAGACGGAATCCATAATGAATTTGGCTGGATGCCGGATCGAGTCCGGCATGACGTTTTTGATATTTACTTGCCGATGTAATAATAGGATGCGGCGGCGATAGAGTTTGTCCGGAAACGGTACGTTACCTGCGGGCACTTTTCCGGTAGGGGTTGCAACGGTCCCCCACCGCCTGTCGGGGTCTCGCCGGTATCGATGTAAAGGCCCGACGGCTTCCTTAAGACGTCAAGTCTTTTTCGACTTCTCATACTGCGCCTTTCTGTTGTATAAAAGCGTCAATTTACCCGCTGCGGAGGAAACCATGCGCGTGATCATTATCGGCGCCGGAGAGGTCGGATACCACATCGCGAAGAAACTTTCCGACGAGAAGAAGGACGTCGTTCTCATCGATACCGACCCGTCAAAGATCCGGCGGATCAGCGAGCATCTCGACGTCCAGGCATTGCTGGGCTCGGGAACAAGCCCCAGAATGCTCCGGATGGCCGGGATTCAGGAAGCGGAGCTCCTGGCAGCCGCGACCGACAGCGACGAGGTGAACCTGATTGCCTGCCTGCTGGCCCGAAGCCTCAACCGTCATGCGGTCAAGATCGCCCGTGTCCGGAACCAGGAATACCTTCAGGAACAATCCCTGTTCAGCCAGGATCTCCTCGGCGTGGACCTGATCATCAACACCCAGGCCATGATGGTCAACACGATCCTCAGCCTCATGGAGATCCCGGGTGCCTCCGAAGTGATCGATTTCGTAGACGGCGCGGTGAAATTGGTCAGTTTTCTCATCTCACACGACTCGCCCCTCGCGGGGAAAAAACTCACCGATTTGAGGTACCACGGAGAGAATCTGCTTGTCGGCGCAATCGTCCGGGGACACAAAATCCTCATCCCCAGCGGCAGGGATACCATCCAGCCGATGGATCTTGTCTATCTGGTGGTGAAGAAATCGGAAGTCAACGAGACCCTTTCCTGTCTCAACATGCCGACCAAACCCATGAAAGACATCATCATCGTCGGGGCGGGCGGAACGGGCATGGCAGTCGCCAAGGCCCTCGACAAAAAGCATTTGAATGTCCGGTTGATCGACCAGGACGGAGAAAAATGTAAACTGGCCGCCACGCTGCTGGAGCATGTCATCGTTATCAAGGGAGACGGCGGCGACCGGGATCTGCTCCGGGAAGAAAATGCAGGCGATATGGACCTGCTTATCGCCTTAACCGGAGATGAAGAAAGCAATGTCCTGATCTCCCTGCTGGCCAAGGAACTGGGAACCCAGCGTACGATCACCCGGGTCAGCAAACTGAGCTATATGCACATCGTTTCAGCCATCGGACTGGATACGGTTATCAATCCCCGCATGTCGGCGGCGCGGGCCATTCTTCAATATCTTCGCCGGGGCAGGATCATTTCCGTGGCACCCCTGAGGGAAGAGCAGGCTGAGGCCATCGAAGCGGAGGCCTTGGAAACGTCGGACATCGTCAATACCCCCCTGTCGGAAGTGGACTTCCCCTCCGGTGCGATCCTGGGGGCCGTTGTACGGAATGGTGAAATCATTATTCCGCGGGGAGACACCATCATCCTTCCCCATGACCGCCTGATCATCTTTGCCATGCAGCAGGTCGTCAACCGGCTGGAAGGCCTGTTGACCGTCAAACTGGAGTATTTTTAATGAACTTCCGCCTCGTTTCCTATCTGGTGGCCGTTCTGGTCTTTTATCTCGGTTTGTCCATGAGCCTGCCGCTGATCGTGTCCCTCTATTATCACGACGGCAGTACCGGTGCCCTCCTTCTTTCTCTCCTGGCGGCCTGCGGTCTGGGGGGAGGGATCTTCCTGCTGACCCGCGGCCATCAGGACTTGTACCTGAGCCATCGGGATGGCGTGCTTATCGTCACCCTGGGATGGATCGCCGCCGGCGCCACGGCGACCCTGCCCTATCTTCTTTCCGGAGCCATCCCCGGTTTTACGGATGCCTATTTCGAATGCATGTCCGGGTTTACGACCACCGGCGCCAGCATCCTCAAGAATATCGAGCAACTGCCTCCGGCGATCCTCTTCTGGCGCGCCCAGACCCAGTGGCTGGGAGGGATGGGCATCATCGTGCTTTCCATCGCCATCCTTCCGTTTTTGGGCATCGGGGGAATGGAACTCTATAAAATGGAGACGCCCAGTCCTGTCGTGGACAAACTCACTCCCCGCATCTCCGAAACAGCCAAGGCCCTCTGGAAGATCTACGTCCTCATGACGGTGCTTCAAATCCTGCTCCTGCTGGCCGGCGGCATGTCCCTGTATGATTCGATCTGCCATACCTTTGCCACGATGTCGACCGGGGGGTTTTCTACAAAGAATGCCAGTGTGGGACACTACGACAGCCTTTACATCGATTTTATTATCGTGATGTTCATGTTTCTGGCAGGGGTCAATTTTTCTCTTTATTACAAGCTGGTTAGGGGTCATTCCGGGCAATTCTTTCGTGATCCGGAGTTTCGTGCCTACCTTTGTATGACCGGAGCCTTTATCTTGCTCATTTCCGTGAATGTCTCCGGATCGATTTACCCCCACATCCTGGATGCCGTCCGCCACGCCGCCTTCCAGGTGGTGTCGCTTATCACCACAACCGGCTTTGTGACCGCGGATTATGAAAAATGGCCGGCTTTTTCGCAGCAACTCCTCTTCATCTGCCTGTTCATGGGAAGCATGGCCGGTTCGACCGGCGGCGCCATCAAGATCGTGCGAATCGTCTTGCTGGCCAAACACTGCTACCTGGAAATCCTCCGGATCATCCATCCCCATGCCATAACGATGGTCAAACTCGGCAAGACGCCGGTTTCCCAAACGATCATGCGCAGCATCTGGGGATTTTTCCTTCTTTACATCGGGATTTATATTGCCGGTGTAACGGCCCTGACCGCCCTGGACCTGGACATGCTCTCCGCGGCCTCCGGGATGGCAACCTGCCTGGGAAATGTGGGACCTGCTCTCGGCAGCCTGGGGCCGATGGACAATTTCTCCGGTGTCCCCCCGGTCGGCAAATGGCTCCTGATTTTTGCCATGCTTCTGGGGCGGCTGGAAATCTACACGATCATCGTTCTGCTGATGCCGACGTTCTGGCGCAAATAAAGCCATTCTCAAACCGGCCGGCGGCTCCCGCAACCGGCCGGATCGTTGCCGGGGAATCCC
>CAZIPU010000039.1:4345-14569 GCA_964541005.1 uncultured Syntrophales bacterium
AAAAAACTTACTGGAATTAAGTGATTATGCTTATTTACTTTGTGCGACTAATCATATAGGCAGCAATCGCTTCATTGAACAGGATACTGATTTCAGCACCAACGGGGCCAATTTGACAATTCATGTTGTAAAGTCGGCACCTTGCTTTCTTGAGCCAGGGTGCCCGTTCATCAAATTTCAGTAAGGAGGATTCAACTATGACCGAAAAAAAGGGATTCTGGTACACAAAAAAGGCGGACAGCGGGTTTGTGTTCGTTCATCTCCGCAAGAAACAGGCAAGTTCCTGCAAGACCATGCAGGAAACCTGGGGCGTGCGTTTCGACATTGAACCGAATTCGAAAAACAGTCCGCAGTCTCTATAACAAATCATTCCGGATTGACCGCTTTTCTCGGAAGCACGTCGTGATTTCACCGGATGTGATCTAACGTGAATAGAAAGGGAGCATTGAACTGTGACAAAAGGGAGAAGGTGTGGGTTCATGGGAAAGGCTGATAAAATCAGCGGATTTCCTCACATCCGTTCGACTCAAACCGGCACCTTTAAATCCATGCAGAAAATCTGGGGCTCCCGTCTCGTTATCGAGTCGGTTCCCAATGCAGATTGCAAGCCGTTGATATGAGATCCTTGCCATCAAATTTTGTTATGACTCCGGCAAGGATCAAGTCCGAGATTCCGGTACGACGGTGAAAATGGCCATCACCATTTAAAACGTAGTTGCCGGAGTCATCATCGACAAGGCTTTTAAGGAAAAAGGCAGGGCCAGAAACGGCCCTGCCTTTTTATTTCATACGTTTACTGCGTTAGAGCCTGACGAATGGAACAGCCTGACGGGATATCACAATATACGCATGAACTTGACAGCTTTAATATGATGAGAGACCGTTTTCCATCCACCGCCGGTGGACTATTTGACATTCAAATGGATGGGGCTAAATTATAAAAAGTTACGAATTCTCATGGAAGGGCAAATATTGCATGAACGGCCTCTTACAAGCAGGAAGGAGTGAAAAAAGGAGACTCACATAGCTTCCGCGACACTCTTTATATTGGGAATCCCAGAGGCCCATGACGCCACGGTCGGAGGATCACCATCATTTTTTACGTGGACGGCTTTTCCGGGGATGAATTCATGCAAGATTACTGCAGAGACAGGGAAAGCAACGAGGCAAACAACCGTAATCGGAGATCTGCCGCACTGCCGTAGCCGGTTGTGCTGAAAATATATTGGGGCCATGTTTGGAATGGGTTGTCTTTTTATAGGCAACCGCCATATTATTTTTGATCGTTTCAAACAAGAAATCAGGATGCGGCTTTTATGTTCCATCACCGAAAGACAGAAAGGAGGTAGAGAAATGTTAAAGAAAGCGGCCATGGCAAAACAAATCTCTATAACCGTGACCAATAAAATCGGCGTGCTGGACATCATGGCGCGGTATCTGGCGGAACGGGGAATCAATATCGAGGCGATTTCCGGTTTTGAAATTCCCGGGTCGGACAATGCCCTGATTACGCTGGTCGTGGATGATACCCGTCACGCCACAGAGGCATTGAAAGAGAGAGAGTTCGGTTCCATCGAGATAAACGATGTCATTGTACTTGAACTGGATAACAAGCCGGGGGCGTTACAGACCATTACAGGGTTTCTGGCACATAAGGCTATAAATATCAGACACATCTATGCAACGACGAGCCGCGATACATGGTACGTCAAGGTGATTCTATCGACAAGTGACAACACCAAGGCTTTTATTATCTTGCGAGAGTCCGTCGCCGAATAGGCCCGGCACCTTTACTGCGAGATCTTTCCGTTTGGAGCGAATAAGCTTGACGGTAACAAACCCCGCTTTACCAAAAAGAGCGGGGTTTGTTTAGAGAGCCGAAAACAACCTAAATGATTTGCCTTCGCCAATAATCTGAATTACGATGTTTCACTAAAAAATTTAGGAGCCTGTGACGATGGAAAGGCTGATTGGAAAGCATTGGCACCACATGCCGGCAGATGAGGTGCTGGACCTTCTGGACACCGACCGGGACAAGGGGCTGGATCTTCTCGAGATAAATCACCGGCGCGAGCGCTTCGGGGATAATGTCCTGACCACGAAAAAAACCCGGGGACCCCTTACGCGGTTCCTCCTGCAATTCCACCAGGCTCTGGTTTATATTCTTATGACAGCCGGGCTTATCACGGCGCTTTTTCAGGAATGGGTGGACGCGGGCGTCATATTCGGAGTCGTTCTGGTCAACGCGTTTATCGGTTTTATCCAGGAAGCCAAGGCGGTCAAAGCCATGGAAGCCCTGGCAAAGACCATGGTCACCGAGGCAACCGTTGTACGCTCCGGGGCCAAGGTGCGGATATCCTCGGCCGATGTCGTGCCCGGCGACATCGTTCTGCTCCAGTCCGGAGACAAGGTTCCTGCCGATATGCGCCTGATCGCTTCTCGGGACCTTCAGATCGACGAGTCGGCTCTTACGGGAGAATCCGTGCCCTCACAGAAGGACACGGAGCAGCTTCCCCATGATACGATTCTCGCCGACAGGAAGAACATGGCCTACGGTTCGACCCTGGTTACCTATGGTCAGGCCTCAGGCGTGGTGATTGCCATTGGCGACAACACAGAAGTGGGCCGTATTTCCGAGCTCATCTCTGAAACCGAGGAGCTCAAAACACCGCTCATTCAAAAGATCGAGGCTTTCAGCAAGGTTCTTCTATATCTGATTCTCGGACTTGCCCTGGCAACCTTTGCCGTCGGCGTGTTCCGGGGACAGGGAGCCTTCGACATGTTCATGGCCGCCATTGCCCTCGCGGTGGGCGCCATCCCGGAAGGTCTGCCCGCAGCCATGACGATCACTCTCGCTATCGGCGTGGCGCGTATGGCCCGCAGACGGGCCATCATCCGCAAGCTTCCCGCCGTGGAGACGCTCGGCAGCACAACCGTGATCTGCTCCGACAAGACAGGAACCCTGACCGAAAACCAGATGACGGTACAAGAGATTGCCGCCGGCGGCGAGATGTATGCCGTCAGCGGCACCGGCTATGCTTTCGAGGGTGAAATCCTCCCGACGGCAGTCAAACCGGAAAGTTCCCTTTCCGAGACCCTCATGGAAACCCTGAGATGCGGTCTGCTCTGCAACGACAGCCTGCTCGCGGAAAAAGAGGGGAACCTGACCGTCCAGGGAGACCCCACGGAGGGGGCTCTGATCACCGCGGCGGCAAAAGCAGGCCTCTTCATGGCACAGGAAAACGCCGGGCACCGGCGCCTGGATACCATTCCTTTCGAATCGCACCACCAGTACATGGCTACCTTGCATGCCGGCTCTCAAGGGACATCCGTCATGGTTTATATCAAAGGATCGGTGGAAGCGGTGCTGGAGCGGTGCACTTCAGCCCTGGACCGGCATGGTTCCGTCTCCTCTTTAAACCCGGCCGCGATTCATGCAACCGTTTCCGACATGGCATCAAAGGGTCTGAGGGTCCTCGCCTTTGCCCGGAAGGAATTTCAGGATGGAAGACAAAAGATTGCGCACCAGGATATTGCGGCGGGCCTGACCTTTCTGGGCCTGCAGGGAATGATCGACCCGCCCCGCAACGAGGCCGTCGAAGCCGTGCGGAATTGCCACAAAGCCGGCATCCGCGTAAAAATGATCACCGGCGACCATGCCCTCACCGCATCCGCCATTGCAGGAAGAATCGGCCTGCATAACGCGAACAAGGTTGTTACCGGGCGGGAGCTGGCGACCATGAGCGATGGTGAAATTATCGATCTTGTGGAGGATGTGTCCGTGTATGCCAGGGTGGCGCCCGAGCAGAAGCTTCGCCTGGTCGAGGCGCTTCAGGCCAGGGGTCACATCGTCGCCATGACCGGCGACGGGGTGAACGATGCGCCTGCCCTGAAGCGGGCGAACATCGGCATTGCCATGGGCATAACGGGCACCGATGTGGCCAAGGAGGCTTCGGACATGGTGCTCACCGACGACAACTTCGCGTCCATCGAGGCGGCGGTGGAGGAAGGGCGCGGCACCTTCGACAACCTCACCAAGTTCATCGTCTGGACCCTCCCCACCAACATCGGCGAGGGTCTCGTGATTCTGGCCGCCATTTTTGCCGGCGTAACCCTGCCCATTCTCCCGGTGCAGATCCTCTGGATCAACATGACGACAGCCGTACTGCTGGGCCTCATGCTGGTGTTCGAACCCAAGGAGCCGGAGATCATGGTGCGGACGCCGCGCAACCCGAAAGAACCCATCCTGACGCGGGCACTCGTATCGCGGATTGCCATCGTGGGTTTTCTTCTGCTTTTGGGGGCATTCGGACTCTTCGAATACGAACTCTCAAACGGTGCCGGTGCCGCCCAGGCCAGAACGGTGGCGGTCAACGTTTTCGTCATCGGCGAGCTCTTTTACCTCTTCAATTGCCGATCTCTTACGGAATCCGTTTTCAAGGTCGGCTTTTTCTCAAATCCCTGGCTGTTCGGCGGAGCGGGACTTATGTTGGTCCTGCAACTGCTCTTTACCTATCTTCCTTTCATGAATACGGCCTTTCACAGCAGTCCCATCGGCCTCGATTCCTGGCTGCGCATTGCCGCCGCGGCATATCTGATCACACTGGCCGTCGGCATTGAAAAGTTTTTTGTCCGCAAACGAGGGAAAGCCCCCCTGACCGGATAATATTCATGCTTGCACTACAATAGCGTGAACTTTGATTTCGAATCACGATGACCTTCGGCGCATGAAATCATCATGCCCCTTCTAGGATGAACCCTTTTTCCCTGAATAACCTCAGGCAGGCATCCACAACGTCCGAGTCGTAAAGGGTTCCCCTGTTTTTTTCAATATCCTGCAGGGCCGCATTAATACCGAGACTGGGGCGATAGGGCCGATGGGTCGCCATGGCTTCGACCTCGTCGGCCACTCCCAGAATGCGGGCTTCCAGAAGAATCTCGCTGCCCTTCAGATTTCTTGGATACCCGGAACCGTCCATCCGTTCATGATGCTGAAAGACAATCTCCGCCAGCGGCCAGGGCGATTCCACATCCTTAAGTATTTTATACCCTTCCTGTGCGTGTTCTTTCACCAGGGAAAACTCTATACTGGACAGTTTCCCAGGTTTTGACAATATCTCCGTGGGGACGGACAATTTCCCAATATCATGAATGGTCCCTGCGATGCGGATTCCTTCGATTTTATCCTGGGACAAACCCATTTCAGCGGCAATGGCCTTGGCTATGTACGCCACCCGGAGCTGGTGGCCGGCGGTGTAGGGATCCCTTGCCTCGACAGCCGCCACCATGACCTGAATCGTTGTGTCGATGGCTTTCTTGAGGCTTTCAAGGGTGTCTCTGAGCCTTTCCTCGGCCCGTTTGCGCTCGGTGATGTCCCGTGACAGCCCCTGAATCCCGACCGGGGTTCCCCGATCATCGCGGATGAAGAACATGGCGCTTTCCAGATACCTGATGGTGCCGTCCCGGTGATAATACTCCATATCGAGACGGATTTGTCTGTCGGGTGCCCTCTGTGCGTCATGATGCAGTTCGTCCGCCAGCATTGCCATAACAAGGTGAAGCATCTCCGGAGTAAGTTGCCCGGAGACAGGAATTCGCATCCATTCTTCCGTTGTGAAACCCAGGACCTTTTCAATGGCGGGACTGACATAGTTGACGTTCATCTCGAGATCACAGGTCCAGAGGATGTCGCTCATTCTTTCCGTCAGCGACCGATACTTCATCTCGCTTTTCCGGAGCGCTTCCTCCGACAATATTCGCTCGGTTATGTCCGTATGCGTGCCCACGGTCAGGTTGTTCAAAGTACCGTCCTGATTACGCAGCGTCTGCCCCCGAGACCAAATCCAAACCCAATGGCCATCCTTATGCCTCATGCGGAAAAAATTTTCGTACATGCCGATGGAGCCATAGGCCAGGTAATTGGCAAACAATCGGGAGGCCCTGTCCCGGTCATCCGGATGGATGAGGCCAATCCAGGCTTCCGTTATAAAAGAACGGCCGTCCGGTGCGTTAAACATATTCGGATCATAGCCAAGCATCTCGAAATACTCGGGATTACACCACTCGTTGCCGGTATCGAACTCATATTCCCAGACACCGGTATGGGAGACCCGAATAATAGACCGGTACCGTTCCTCGCTCTTGCGCAGGGCCTCTTCCGCCTGCTTACGCTTGGTAATATCGGTGAAGAACCCCTGGTAAAGGATAATCTGTCCCTCTTCGTTCCGTACTGCCCGGACATTTGCCGAAACCCATACCATGGCGCCGTCCTTGCCGATGTGACGGCGCTCAAGATTCACCACTTCGCCATGCTCCTCCAGAAGCCGTATAAAGGCTTCCCTGTCCTCGGGAGCGGCATAGAACTGTGTCCCAATATCCGTTATTTCATCTACCATTTCCTGCGGTGATGCATAGCCGAACATGCGTGCCATTGCCGGATTCACGTAAAGAAATCTACCCTCCGGTGTCGAGGTGCATATCCCGGTGGGAGCATTCATCAAGAAATCCCGGCAATCTTCGGGTACGGGCGGGACGGACTGTCTTTTTACTTTCGGAGGCTTCTTTTCAGACATGATCGACTCCTTGGTTCCGATATGTACCGATAGCGTCCGTTATAATGTCCACAATTCCCCTCCATGCGGCGGCAAGGATTTCTTAACCATGCCGGAAATGCCATGCCGGCGCGACCTTCCGATACGACGATCATGCGCCAATCATCGATTGTAATATCTCACGTTTCCGAACCTTCTTCAACAGAGGAGAACAGGGGGACGTCAAGGAGAAATCCCTGACCTCGTCAGCGTGTCCCGAAGGAACCTTGAGCCGGATTATTTCTTGAGCGACATCGGCAGCGCCGACCCATGACCGAAGGTTTTGACCACGCGAGCGACAACCCGCCAACTGCGGGCTGATCCGGGGACAACATTTTAGAATACTTAAAGAAAAGCTCTGTTTGACATAAACATGGGCATGGTTTACGCTGTTTTCAGGTTCCGTTCACCGCCGGATAAGCCGAAACGATGTCATTATGCGTTGTTTTATCCTGCACGCCGGAGCAGGGGCCTGTTTTTATTCTGCAGTGAATGTCACAGCCAATCCCGGACGGGCTTGGGTTCAATCAAACGGTCTACCGATCTCCAGAAAAGGATAGTGCCATGTCAGGTAAAGGAAAACCCCATGCCTTGAACGATTATGATGAACACATGACCGATCTGCGCAGGGAAATCGATCATAACATCATAAGCTACCTCGGCAATGACAGCCGTCCGCCGCGCAAAGACCTTTTTTTCCAGGGACTGGCTTACAGCGTACGCGAACGCCTGATTCAAAAGTGGATTCAGGCACAGCGCTCCTTTTACGACCAGCGGATCAAAAGGGTCTATTACCTGTCCCTGGAATTTCTTCCCGGTCGTTTTCTGATGAACTATATTTTCAATCTGGGCCTTGCCGAAGAATGCCGGCAGGCCATGACAGGCGAGGATATCTCTTTCAGCATCGAGGACCTCGAGGAAGAGGAATGGGATGCGGGCCTGGGAAACGGCGGCCTGGGGCGTCTGGCATCGTGTTTCATGGATTCCATGGCCACGCTTCGAATTCCAGGGTACGGTTACGGCATCCATTACGACTACGGCATTTTTTTCCAGGATATCGTCAACGGCTATCAGGTGGAAAGGGCGGATAACTGGCATCGCCAGGGCAGTCCCTGGGGGATTTACCGCCGCGGTTTTATGTATTCGGTCAAATTCTACGGCCGCAGCGAGGCTTACGCCGATGCAGACGGCCGTCAGCGTTATCGCTGGGTGGATACCGAAAATATTATGGCCATGGCCTGCGATATCCTGATCCCGGGATTCGCCAACGATCATGTCAACAACATGCGCCTGTGGGCGGCGGTCTCCAGCCGCGAATTCAACCTGGCCGATTTCAACGTCGGTGATTACATGGGGTCCATGGAAGCCAAGATCATCAGCGAAAACATTTCCAAAGTACTTTACCCAAGGGATGATGTGCCCCAGAATCGGGAGCTTCGCCTGAAACAGCAGTATTTTTTCGTATCGGCCACCTTTCAGGACATCATGAGGCGTTTCAAAAAACGGGGCGGTCCTTTGCGTGACCTGCCGGATGCCGTTGCCGTCCAGCTTAATGATACCCATCCGGCCATCGGCATTCCGGAACTGATGCGGCTTCTGATGGATGAAGAGGGTTTGGGCTGGGACGATGCCTGGGATATCTGTTACCGGATTTTTGCCTATACCAATCACACGGTGCTGCCCGAGGCGATGGAAACCTGGCCGTTGGACCTGCTGGGCCGGCTGCTGCCCAGGCATCTGGATATCATCTATGAAATCAACCGGCGATTTTTAGAGCAGGTTCAAAGCCGCCATC
This sequence comes from uncultured Syntrophales bacterium, assembly GCA_964541005.1. Lineage (GTDB taxonomy): Bacteria > Desulfobacterota > Syntrophia > Syntrophales > JAAYKM01 > JAAYKM01. The sequence continues at coordinate 12,731 of CAZIPU010000039.1, forward strand.
CGGGGGATCTCGGACTGTTGCAGCGCGTGTCCATTTTCTCGGAGGAAAACCCAAAAGGGATTCGCATGGCACACCTGGCCATCGTCGGAAGCCATACGGTCAACGGCGTGGCGGGCCTTCACAGCCGGATTCTAAGAGAACGGATTTTCCCCGAATTTAACGCGATTTATCCCGGAAAGTTCATCAACATCACCAACGGCATTACTCCCCGCAGGTGGATGCTTCAGGCTAATCCAAAACTTTCGCAGTTGATCAGTTCGGCGATTGGGACCCGCTGGCAGTATGACCTGGAAGAGATGAAAAAACTGATTCCTCTCGCCGACGATCCCGAGTTCTGTAAGGAATGGGGCCGGATCAGGGCTTTCAACAAGGAACGGCTGACACGATACATCGATCGCAAGACCGGCTTTCAGGTCAATTCATCCAGCATGTTCGATGTTCAGTCAAAGCGGATTCACGAATACAAGCGCCAGCTCCTCAACGTGCTGCATGTGATCGCCTTATACCAGCGCCTTGTCCGCGATCCCTCCACGGTTACGGCACCCCGGACGGTGATATTCGCCGGGAAAGCGGCTCCCGGTTATTTCATGGCCAAACTGATCATCAAGCTGATTCACGCCGTAGCAGATGTCGTTAACAGAGATCCTGTTTGTCATGATCGCCTTGCAGTCGTCTTCCTGCCGAATTACTGCGTGTCTCAGGCCGAAAAGCTTGTCCCCGCCGCTGATTTGTCCGAACAGATCTCCACCGCCGGCATGGAGGCCTCCGGCACAGGCAACATGAAATTCGCCCTGAACGGATCGGTGATCATCGGCACGCTTGATGGCGCCAACATTGAAATCCTCGAAGAAGTCGGAGCGGAAAATATCTTCATCTTTGGTCTGCGGGCCGAAGAAGTGGCCGCAATGCATGACAGCGGGTATGACCCGTTCCGGTATTACAGGGAAGATCCCATCCTGGAGCAAGCTCTGGACGCGATCCGATCCGGTCACTTTTCGCCCGGGGATCCGAACCTGTTTGTGCCGATTGTCGAAGAGCTTCTTTACAAAGGAGATCGGTACATGGTGCTGGCGGATTTCAAGGACTACATCCGGACACAGGAAGCAGCGGCGCAACGGTTTCTAAATCCCCGCCGATGGACACGGTGTTCGATTCTCAACACGGCAAACATGGGAAGGTTTTCCAGCGATCGGGCCATTCGGGAATATGCGGAAAAGATCTGGAAGGTGAAACCTCTGTCGGTTCGATGACGGTTAGCTTCTCTGTGATCATGCCGGAACCCGGTTTTTTTATGACCGATGGTGCATGGCGATCATTGCATTTCAATCCACGCTCCCGCATTTGGGACAATGGCGGTGCCCGCTGGAATCAGATAAATGGCAGAGCAGAGGATACTCTGAAAACCAATTATCGCAGGGAAAATACCAGTACTGTGGCGGCAATGGGAAATCTGATTGTATCGTTATCGGTAAGGATGGACAGGCGGAACTTCATTCAATAAAGCCAAGTTCGGTTTTCCAGGCATCAATTTCAACCTGGTCTTCAGGTGTAACAGGAAAAGCATCCATGAGCAAATCATGCAGGGCAGGCGCCAGGCCACGCATATCCCCTTCGTAGTTGGCGGCGCTGACCTGGAGTTGACGCAAACCCAAGGAAACAGTTCGGCCTTTTTCAAGGAAATCTTCCCAAGTGCGAAGCCGGTCAACCCATGTATAGTCCCAGCCCGTATCCGGCAGGGGATAGAGTGCGTCATATCGTTTTTTAATGTCGGTCAAGTTCATATTTTATGCCTTTTTCTGGTAACTTTTATTCAATCCACGCTCCCGCGGGGGGAGCGAC
>CAZIPU010000040.1:0-14431 GCA_964541005.1 uncultured Syntrophales bacterium
AGTCCTTTTGAAGTACGGGGCGAATAAAGTTTCTGTCCCCATGACACCCAAAACCATCACCCCTTAAGTGGCTTGAAAAGGTATTCCAGTCCATTGATCTTTATCTCATGGACCATTCTCAGTTGTTCTCCCAGCTCGCCGTCTGGAAAACCCTTCCGGGCTAACCAGACGACATAGGGTTCCGGAAGATCCACAAGCAGATAGCCCGCATATTTTCCAAACGGCATTTTTGCTTTCGCCAACTTCAAGAGGGCGTTTTTATCAGGATGAACGGCTCGATCTTCAGAACTCATGGCGTACGCCTGTATGAAAAGTGTAAAAGAAATGATCCAAGGTATTGTCTGCCAATATTGACGACATCCAAAAACTCATGCCGGTCGGTCAACTTACCTCATAACTCTTAAGCAGGTAGGGCTTTGCCTTTTCAAAGTCTTCTTTGGAACTGATGGTGATTTCGAGATCGCCCGTACCGAAATGGCCGATTTTCCTTACATCCCGAAGAAAGCCCTTGTTCCGTTCCAGATCAACGAAATCCGGATTGATTTTCACAAAAACAAGCAGTTTCTGGGACGCGGGGTGGACTTCAATACAGGTAAAGTTTTTAATCCGCTTGAAGGCAAAGTAATAGAGCATGGTTTTTACTTGCACATCATCGCCTAACGCCATCAAGTAATTCTTAATCGTATCGAATAGTTCTTTCAATTCATCATTGGACTTTGAGAGAAACTCACTGACGGTTTTATAGGCTGTTTTTCCTTTTTTCTTCTTTTCACCGCCGGAGACTTCCGCTTTATCATTCGTAACTACATTCACAAGCTGGAAAAGGAGCAAATCCTTACCATACAGACGATAGCGGATGAGTTCGATGTTGCGATGCATCTGCTGCACGGCGTGGACGTCATATTTCGTGAAATCCCCGGCGATGCACAACAGACGGGGACTTGACCAGGCAATGGATGACGCGGTTTCGGAGTTGATCTTATCCATAACGAGCAGTTTCAGCTCTGCTTTATGATCCATCAGCCAATCCAGGTAAAAAAGCCCCTGATTGATGACATTTTCATTGATTGTCCTTTTGTATTCAATAATCACCGGGCAGCCGTTTTCGTCGATGCCGAGCGTATCAATCCTGCCGCCATGCAACTTACCCGTCGAGTATTCGGAAGCAAGCAAGCGGATACCGAAGAAGGTTTCCAGATTCTTTTCAATCAGGTTTTGTAGGGATTTCTCGATGTCAGCAGATACACCTTCAATTTCGTGCACCGTGTCGGCACAGACGTTAAAGATCTTGATATCACTCATTTTTGTTCCCCCCTATTAAACGATTCCGGATTTTGCCAATTCCTGCTGCCAAGTATCTTCCAATAACATTGTGAAGGACATTTGCTCGGATTCTTCGCCGAGATCGATTGTACCCGCATGAATGGCCGTATTGGCGTATGCGGTTAATAGCTCAAATAGCTTGCGTTTATATTCGGTGTCATCATTACCTTTGAGATGTTCGCCCTTGGTTTCCAGAACGGAAAAACGGCATTTCCCTTCTTCAATACCATGGATGCACGCCAAAAGATCCGGATAGACTTTGTACCTTTGCCAGCCCTGCAAGCTATATGAGCGCTGATTTACGGCCAATCGATGCCACCAATAGACACATTCACGGGAATCGAGATACCATGCTGTTTCCTTTTCCAGATTATTAAATTCCCGTTGATAAACCTTTTCGAATAGGCTCTTTGCTATTGGGGCGGCGTCTTTTCGGAAGAGCATTCTATCCTCGTCTGACACCTCAATTTCCAAGGTTTCCGCCAGCGCCCAATTCAAGGCGGGATCTTTTGATGCAACCAACCGTAGTGAAATCTCGCCAGTTTCCAGCTTTCTCCTGAAAAGGGCTTCGGCCGCTTGATTAACCTGCGACCGCAAATCAAGCTTCATGGATTGCAACAAATCAAGGCGATTTGTGTACAGCCGTTCCTCATTTACGCCACGTTTGCGAAGCGTTTCCAAGGTCTCGTTAAGTATTCTCATTCCCTGCCAGGGATTCGGCATAACATCCAGCAACTGTCGGACAATAAATGCCCCGTCGATCCCTTCCTCCGGGAGGGCGTCCAGCGCCTCGGAATTCAATGCAAAGACCGTTTGATTATCTTCCTCCTTTTGGTCAATATCAACGCGGACAATGGTCCGTTTCAGTTTTTCCTCCATATCGACGCCGAAAGTGTCGGCCTGAAGAAAATGAAAAGATTCCCAATCCAACTGTCCCAGGATATCCCGGTCATAGTCCAGTATCCGGTAGCCTGCCGGTGTACCTTCATCACGATGCAGAACCCGCGGCAAGAAAATGTTCGGCAGCGTTGAAAAAGCTTCGCGTCTTCGCAGGGTTTCTATGTGAGTGTTGCGCGCCGGCCCCCCATCGCCACCGCTGATCTTCACCTGAGAAGCGAGGTCAGCCATGCCTTCATCTTCCAGCCCCTTGCGCACACCGTTCACCGCATCCATAACATCCCGGTCGAACGTAAAAACATAACTTTCATCAAGGAGCGTGTGGTGGGTAAGTTGCGCGTGGGGCTGGCGCAGGACGCGACCGATCATCTGTGTCAGCGCTGTGTTTGCCGTTGTTTTTGTCAGTATGGCTAACGCATAGGCATAGGGGCAATCCCACCCCTCCCGCAGGGCGTCTTTAGTAATGATATAGCGAACTTCGCATGATGGAAGCAACAAATCTTCGCTTCCCAACTCATCGCTCTCCGATGTTTTTAGACGTATTTCCTCGGCCTTCGCCCCCAACTTTTCCAGCAGATACTCGCGGGCGTCCTCAGCGTGGACAAATCCGGAATTGCGTTGTTCCTTGCCGGTCCGCTCCACCCGAACCAGCAAGATCGGGCGGATATAGCGGCCGCTTTCGTTCTGGAACAAGGCGGCTTCCTTTGCCAATTCCTCCAGTTTGCCGTGGGCAACACTAAGCGTGTGTTTCCAGCCCCCTTTATCTTCATTGATGACATTGATGGGGAGCTTGATCATTTCCTCATCTTTAAGATCTTTGCCCGGAACATTAACCAGCACATTGGACTGATGCCTGCCGTTGGTATTGGGTGTCGCGGATAATTCAACGATAAACCGGGGATTGAACCCGGAAAGTGTGTCTTTTGCCGTATCCGAATAAGCCCTGTGCCCTTCGTCGATCATCACGACGGGGCGCACCAACCGCAACACATTGCCCAGGCTCTGCTTGATGGAAAGAGATCCCGGCACAATTCCGTCCTGCCATCCCATCTCCGCCAGATCATTGATGTCCAGATTGCGCACGGTCTCCAGTAACCGATGATTCGCTTCGCTGTCGTCTTCCGGAGGGAAGAAAGAGGTGAACCGACCGCTGTCGCGAAACAAGCGCAACGTCTCTTTTGACTGCCGGGCAGCGGAAGGCAGCATTAAGAGCATCACACAAAGCTGGCCTTCAATATCGCGCAGGGAAAAGGCGTCTGCTTTTTCCAGGAGTTTAACCCGTCCGCCAGAGGCGCGCTCCAGTATTTGCCGGTAAGGATGTTCACGATTGGCAAGCTGCTTCCAGGTTTGCCGGTAGATGGCATCCGACGGCACCACCCACAGGACGAGGCCGGTCTGCCGTTTGAGGAAATCGGTGTGGATGCGTTCCAGCGTACATACCGCCAGCAGGGTCTTCCCACCGCCGGTGGGCACCTTGAGACAGACATTGGGAATGGAGCGCTGCAACCCATCACGGCGGGTAAGCCAGGGGGCATTGATGGTTCTGCCGCTACTATCGCGCAGATAGGGAAGGACCTTTTCTTTGTTTAGGAGTTCCCATGTCTTTTGGCAGGGATCGCCGATATCTACAGACAGTTTCTGCTCAGCGATCAAGGCCTTGAGCTTCTCGATCTGTTCTATCTGCATGGCCAGGGTAGACAGGTAGTGATCCACCTTAAGCAGGACGCCTTGTTGGTATTCCTTCAGTTCCATCAATCCGTCCCCAAAATCCGATGGATGGCATAGGGTAACTGGCAGAATTCGATCCGCTGTTTTGTCAGTTCCTTTTGACTCATGAATTTCGCTACGGCAAAGACAATGGCCCTCTTTCCCGCTTTATTTCCTTTGGCAATGATTTCGACGCGCTCGGCATTGAGAGCCGCCTCATTGGAACGGAGCCAAGCCGTGTCGGGCTGATAAAAGAGATGGATGCGGAACAGCTCCGTTTCGCCGATGAAGCCATCTGCCAATGGTTCGGCCACTGTTTCCAGCGACCGGCCCGTCGCGGTATAGAACACATAGCGGGCTAATGTCTCATAGCTAGGCAACCCTTTGCCGCTGAGGAGGCTTTCAATCTCAATCGGTTCGCCCAGTGTACAGAAGGTAAAACTGCCGCCAAGTCCGGGCATGGTTTCCTCAATCTTGCGCTCACCAGTTACGGTAAGGACCCCATCGACAATTTCTTTTTTTACATGCTCATAATTGGTACCTTCAAATTGCTCGAAACTCTTCGCCCTTTCAAGAATTTTTTTGTGCCGCTTCTCGAAGGCACTCCAGGTAATCTTTTCACGGTATAACTCTGTACGCTGAGTGCCGGTAAATGCGTACCCGTTGATCACCCGGCGCACCCGCTCGGCCGTTAGCGTATCGGCATAGTCCTCGCACTCCACTAGGATGAAACGGCGATTACCACCGTCCTTCTCATTAGCTTCTAAGACCGCGTGGGCAGTTGTTCCAGATCCAGCGAAGGAATCGAGGATGATGGAGTCAGGGTCACTAAAAATCTGTAACACCCTTTCTATTAGCTTGACAGGCTTCGGTGTGATGAAAACATCAATTGTATCCACGAAATCCATAATCTGCTTGAGTTCTTTCTTTGCCAAGTCGGTGTGGCCGACATCAGAGTAGAACCAGATGGTTTGTGGCACGCGGCCTTCACGAACCTCACTTAAAAAGCGTTTTATTTGTGGAATGCTGTTGCCATCATTACCCCACCATATTCGCTTATCACTGTCCATCTCCCAGAATTTTTCTTCGGATACTCTCCAATAATTTCCTCTAGGCGGTCCATCTATTTTGCGTCCGCTAGGACATTTGATAGAATATAAACCTTCACTGTAGGGGTTGCGCGCCGATAAATCGCTTGTCTTCCATAGCCCGCGCGGGTCGTTGTCCGCATTTTTGTAACGTCCTTCCTGGGCTTCCGTACGCTCAAGCGGCCCGATTTCAAGAACTTGCTTATTCTTTGCATAGATCAATACATAATCATGATCACTTGAGAAAAATTCGGCTGTGTTTTTCGGTGAGTAATTCTTTTGCCAAAGACTGGTTGCTATAAAGTTCTCGTCTCCAAATATCTCATCCATAAGACAGCGCATTCTATGGATTTCATTGTCGTCAAGAGTAACAATTATAGCGCCTGCTTCGCCTAAAAGTTCCCGTAATAAATTCATCCGTGGCCACATCATGCACAGCCATTTATCGTGCCGTTCCAAATCTTCCTTATCCACCGGATTAGCCGATTTCTTCAACCACTCCTTCATGAGGGGTGAGCGCACATTGTCGTTGTAACACCACCCTTCATTACCGGTATTATAAGGCGGATCAATAAAGATACAGTCGATCTTCCCGGCATGGGTTGGCAGCAGGGCCTTAAGCGCCTCCAGGTTGTCGCCATGGATGATTAGGTTGTCGTCCAGTGAAGTCACTTGTCCAGGTGCAGGCAGTGATTTATCCGCATCGATTTTCAACTCCCGAAACGGCACACTCAAATGATGGGAATAGATGAACTGCTTTCCTTTGAACTCCAATGTCGGCATGGTTACAAGCTCCTTATCCAATCACAGCACGCCTTAAAAGCGCTAATTTATTCAGATTTAAATAAAACAAAATAGAAGTTCGTGGTGTTCCGTAGATTGATCAATATTATATGGATCAGTAGGAAGATATTGAAAAAATAAAGTCCTGAACACAGCGGGGAACTCACATTGCATCTTAATAAGACACTGAAGGTTAATATTGACGCTAAAGTAAGTATTTCTATAATTAACGCATAAGTAAATCCAATGTGAAGCAATTGGAAAAGACTGATAGGCTTCTTTGAAATCATTCTTTTCGATTTTTTTTCTTTTAACAATTTGATTGCTTCACCACTGCTGGTTGAAAGAACAGTAATGCTGGTAATTGAAAAACCGATGAGAATTGCCAAAAGTGCGATTGCTGAACCAATAATGCTTTTCTGATCAGCAGTTATCGGGGCTAAATTGAAATATAAAATTAGTGTTACATAAACAGGGATTCCAAGATCATATGTCCCTTCTCTCAATTCCAATGTCTTGAGATAATCTAAAATAGGGAACAAGAATTCAAGATATAAAAAACGTCCAAGCATTTTACATCTCCAATAGGATTTCATTAAACTGCCTAAACATTTCTGCCGTGTTCACTACACCTGTTTCTTCTTCTATGTCAACAGTCACATGTTCTGTCTTTTTAATGAGATCAGTGTCAAGAATAACATTATTATTGTTTATGTTTTTTCCTGATATTCGAATTTTCTTAATCACAGAATCAGTGACATTAAATTTATCATAAACATCCATAATCGTATCAAAGATTGACTCTCCTCTAATTGCCCTCATTGAAATTACGATGTCCCTTTGCACATTCTCCGTTCTTTCTGACCAGTTTAAAAATTCTGACCCCATGCACTGTTTATCATAATATACTTCCCCAATCTTCACGCTTGATAGGGATCTCAATTCATAAAGGAAATCGTCTTTGGGTAAGATACTCCAGTCAATGGCATATTTTGCGATATCATTGTTGTTTTCATCAAAATATCTTTTTCTAAACTTATTCAAATAATCAATAAAACGACCTATTGCTATGCCATTTTTCTTATCTTCCATAATTAAGATAATTTCATCTGCGAGTACCTTGAAGGCTAAATGTGTTTTTTCGGGTTCTCCTTCGTGTATTCGCTTGGGATTATCTCTTTCAGTGCCGTTAATGGTATCAAGAAGTGGCGGCCTGTGACGATATTTAGCAGTTTTCATTACCACGTGATAAGTGGCATTATCATTTGAAGAAAAAGAGTCCAGCGCATGTACCTTATTTTCTCGATTTATGTCCATTTTCCTCTCCTGCCAGACAAATCTAATAATATAGTTAAATAGATTTACGATTTCTGATTGATTGCAAGGTTGATCTGGGAGGTCGATATTGGACAGTGCGATGACGTAAAAATTGATTTTCCTATCTCTTGTGCTCATTTTATCTCCTGTTCTAGCCTAATGTTACACCACATTTATTCCTTATGATATGGCCTTACAGCTTAAGGTATACGTTCTTATATACCCCGACCACACCAGTACTCTTTGATTAATCAATACGATTCTATATTGGAAATTTCAGATTCATATCTTCCCCCGATAGATACTGATTTTATTTGAATTTTGGTTTGAGGATTTTTGATTCTTCTGGAAGTGCTTGGTGAGGTTTTGATAGATGTGGATCTGTTTCTGTTCCCCCGGATTCCCACAAAAGGGGCGGCTGCCCCCGTGAAGACGGGTGGCCGATTGCTGTTCAACAAGCTTTAAGGACGTGGTGTTTGCTGTCATCATACGAAAAGATCCAGTTTCCGATATTAACGAATAAGAACGCCCCGGTGGAAAGTGCGGAGAGAGTAAAACCTTACGGTACATATGTCAATGATTTTCAGGAACTTATTCAAATCTTTATTCTCGTGAGAAACCCATCCCGTCCCCCGCCATCCCCTTGAAGGGGCGGGTGGTTAAGATTTCTCCCTTCGGTCGAAATGACGAGGGAGAAGGTCGAAATGACCGGTGGAGGGCAGTCGGAATGACAGGGAGAAACACACAAAATGGTCAAGTCGAAAGTGCGAAATGAACCTATCATGGACACTCTTCCCAAAATAGTTCTGCGCGTATTGCCGGTTTAGCCGATGGCTTAAGCCGGATTACCAGGAGCCTTTTTCTGCAATGTCGTCAGCATTTCCTGGGCCGTTGTTTCCAGCGTTTCCAGGACCTGACGGAAAAGATCTTCCTCCTCCTGTGACAGGGTGGAAATGTCCAATGCGCGCATCTTTTTCCCGGTGGCCTCCATGGCGTTTATAGTGCTCTGTACCTTGGTCGTCTTGACGGTCGGTTTCGGGTTGTTCCGGGCAATGAGGATCGGCACCGTGTGGTCCTGGCGGCATTTGTCCCGGACCGGTTGCGGGAGCTTGTTCAGGGATAGGGTTTCTAGTGGCTTTGGATTTGGAGAAGATGTCTGCCAGGTCGTCCTGATTGTAATTGTGGCCCTTCATGAGAAGGAGGCTGTGACGTAATGTCATTATGTCTGAGGCGTCAGCCGAAGAATCTCTTGGCAGTAACATGCCGGGATGATTAGATTCTTCGCTTCGCTCGAATGACCTCGGACAGTATATTGCGAATTATGACACAGCCTGCCGGGGCGGGGATACCTGGTCATCCCTGAAAATAGAGTTTTGCAGGGATAAGAAACGTTAGACGACCATCAAAAGTCAACGTTGGGACCAGTTTTTTTCTACGTTTAACAATTCGGTGCGGGATTATAGCGCGTCCAACTGGTCATCCGCCACTCCGGATCTCTGACGGGAGAGACGGCGGAAGGGGTAAGGCCGCACTTACGCGCGAAGTACCGGTGAAAGGCCAGGGAATCTGTCAATTCCGGGTGGAAAACCGTGACCAGGACTTCCTGGGTTTCGGCGGCGGCGATATAGCCGTCCATCGCAAGCAGAATTTCCACCCCCTGCCCTGCCCGCATGATTTTGGGTGCCCGGATAAAAGTCAGTGGAAGGGGATCGGGGTCCACTTTGGGAACCAGGGCTTCCCGGAAAAAGCTGTCCAACTGACTGCCGAAGCTGTTTCGTTCCAGTTCAATATCGATCAGGTCCAGGTGGGAGTCTTCCCCTTTCAGGGACCGGGCAAGAAGAATGGCGCCGGCGCAGGTTCCCCAGAGGCGCGTTCCAAGGCGGCAGGCGTCGATAATCGGTTTTTCCAGAGAAAATATACGGATAAGGCGGGAAAGGCACGTGCTCTCCCCCCCGGGGATAACCAGACCCGCCAGCCCCGGGATCGCAGAGGCGTCCTTCACGGGCACGGCTTTGATCCCGATTCTTTCGAAATGATCCAGGTGCTCCCACACCCCGCCCTGGAGGTCCAGAACACCGATAAGATTCCTGTCTTGCTTGAAAGGGGCCATCGGCGATTTGTTACCAGCCCCGACCCGCCAAGAGGTGTTCTTCGGGAATGGAAGAGATTTCCAGACCCTTCATGGCGTCGCCCAGGCCCATGGAAGCCTCCAGAATTTTTTCCGGATCATTAAAGTAGGCCGTTGCTTTCACGATGGCCCTTGCCCTGGAGGCGGGGTCTTCGGATTTGAATATGCCCGAACCGACAAAAATCCCGTCGCAGCCGAGCTGCATCATAAGTGCCGCGTCGGCGGGCGTGGCAATGCCGCCGGCGGCGAAGTTGACGACGGGAAGTCTCTTCAGCTCGCGAACCTGGAGGGCCAGTTCATAGGGAATGCCGTTCACCTTGGCAAAAGGGGTCACCTCTTCCACCGGCATGTGGGCCAACTGGCGGATTTCCCGATTCATGGTCCGCATGTGACGGACCGCTTCCACCACATTTCCCGTGCCCGCCTCTCCCTTGGTCCGGATCATGGCGGCTCCTTCGGCAATGCGCCGGAGGGCTTCCCCCAGGTTTCTGGCGCCGCAGACAAAGGGAATGGAAAATTTCGCTTTGTCGATGTGGCATTCCTCGTCCGCCGGGGTCAGAACTTCGCTTTCGTCGATATAATCGATTTTCAGCGCTTCCAAGACCTGGGCTTCCACGAAATGTCCGATCCGCGCCTTGGCCATGACGGGTATGGACACCGCCTTCTTAATTTCCGCGATCATGGACGGGTCGGACATCCGGGCGACGCCGCCGTCCCTGCGTATATCGGCGGGGACACGTTCCAGTGCCATGACGGCCACCGCCCCGGCCTCCTCGGCGATCTTTGCCTGTTCTACGTTGGTTACATCCATGATGACCCCGCCTTTGAGCATCTGGGCCAGTTGGACATTGAGTTCATATCTTTTCTTATCCACAGCTGTGTGCCTCCCTTTTTATAATAAACCGAAGCGATGAGGGCGTAGCTTTGTAAATCAACGCTATGAGCGACCCGTTAGCTCGGACCACCTCTTGCCGGAATTTTTCCGGTATGCCCCTTCTTTTCTTTTAAAGAAATTTTATGTAAATACAATAGCTGCGTAGCTTATATTTCATGAAATGAAATCGTCAAGCATAAACATGCGTATCAGGCGCCGTTGAAGGGGGAGTGAGGGCTCTTTTTCACCGAGACGCCGCTTTGGGGAAAGAAAATTGTAATGGAACAAGCGTTGATTCAGATACTTACAGATGAGGCAAATGGCCTGGGAATTTTTCTCTCGCCTGCGGAACAGGCGCAGTTCTCCCTTTTTTACGACGAATTCCAGGTATGGAATGCCAAGATGAACCTGACCGCTCTGGAAGCGGGATCTTCTTTTATCATTAAACATTTCATCGATTCCCTTCAGGCTCTGCAGCTCATTCCCCAAGAAGCGAAAACACTCCTCGATCTGGGGACGGGGGGCGGTTTCCCGGGCATTCCCCTGAAAATTGCCAGAAGTGATCTGAACCTGACATTGCTGGATTCATCACGAAAGAAAACCTCCTTCCTGAGACAGGTTGTGCTCAGTCTGGGACTTTCAGATGTCCATGTCATCACGGACAGGGCGGAGGAACAGGCCAGGGAGGGGCGTGGCGGGGGTGAGTTCGACGTGGTGATCTCGCGGGCGACCTTCAAGATGCCACGCATCCTGGAGTTGGGAAGTCATTTTGTGAAAAGGGACGGGTTGATCATTGCCATGAAGGGACGTGATGTGACCGAGGAACTGGAAAAAGCGCAAACGGTCATGAATCGTTTTCACCTGCGGCTCGCGGAAAGACGGGAAACCACCCTGCCCCGGTTGGGCGATTCCCGGACCTTCTTTGTTTATAAAAAGGATTGATAACGGTTTTGTGCAGACCCATGTCCCGCCGGATTCTTCATATCGATATGGATGCCTTCTTTGCTGCCGTTGAGCAGAAAAGGCATCCGGAATTGATCGGCAAGGCCGTTGTCATCGGCGGCATGGGGGATCCCTCCCGCCGTGGTGTCGTGGCGACGGCTTCTTACGAGGCGCGAGTCTTCGGCATTCATTCCGCCATGCCGCTCAAAACGGCATACCGGCTGAATCCCCAGGCCGTTTTCCTTCCCGTTGATTATGACGCCTACGCGGCGGAGTCCCGGAAGGTGAAACGAATTCTCCGGGGGATTTCGCCCCTGATGGAAGATGTGGGTATTGATGAGGCCTTCCTGGATATTTCCTCGATCAGCCGGCCCGGCCTGGAAATCATTCAAGAGATAAAAAGCAAAATCAGGGAGGAAACGGGGTTGACCTGCTCCATTGGTATCGCTCCGAACAAGCTCCTGGCGAAAATTGCCTCCGATATGCAAAAACCGGATGGTTATACCCCGATCCGTCAGGAGGATGTGGAAAAGGTTCTCTGGCCCCTGCCGGTAAGAAAACTGTGGGGGGTTGGTCCGAAAACGGAAGCGTCACTGCAGAACATGGGAATCGAACGGGTAGGGGAATTGGCGGCATTGACGCAGGACAGATTGGTTGCGGCATTCGGGAAAGCCTACGGCACCTTTCTTTACGAGGCTTCCCGGGGGATCGATGAAACGCCCCTGATCACATTCTGGGAGCCCAAGTCCATGAGCCGGGAAACGACCTTTCAGCGGGATGTCGGTCATTGGCAAACGGTTGCGAAAACTTTGGCCGGCTTGACGAAAGAGGTGGTCCTGGGATTGCGTCAGGAAGGATTCCGTTCAAAAACCGTTACCGTTAAAGTCCGCTTCAGTGATTTTCAGACCCTTACCCGCAGTGTGAGCCTGACCCGTGGAACCGATTCCGAGGAGGAGATACGGAAAACGGTTTTTGCCTGCCTCAAGCGGATCGAGCTCCATAAGCGCATTCGCCTGCTCGGCGTCCGCCTGACGCATCTGGAAAAAGCAGCACCGATTTCAAGGTTGTAAAGGTTCCATTATTTCTTCACGGTGGTTTTTTGAAGGTTTTCCTTCAGATTGCGGCTTTCGTAACCCAGGGTCATGTAGTAGGCGACCTTGTCGAAGAAAAGCATGATGCGTCTGTCCAATTCAAGGGACATATAAATATTGATGGTCCTTTCCCAGACACCCCGGGGGATGGTGAACAAAAAGACCTGTTTTTTGATCAGGCTTAACGTGCTGAGAACGTCCGCCAGGGGCAGGCCTTCTTTTTTCCTTGTTTTACCTACTTTCGTGTAGAAAATGCGGATATCGTCATCGCTGTAATACCCGTCCATCCATTTACCAAACTGGGACAGGATGATGAAGAACCTTTTAAAAAGTCTCACCTGGTCAAGATTATGATAACCCGTCGTTGACCAGTTCTTTTTCACATCCTCGACGCACTTTCGGGCAATATCTTCGGCGCTTTTTTCGATCAGGTCGACCAGGTGGTCGGAAAGGAGATTTTTCTTTGCCCCGGCGGGGATCGATTCGTCCAGGGAAAGGGAGAAAGAATCCAGAATGGCCCAGTAATCCGCCTTGCTTCTGATGTAGGTGTCAACCGCCTTGCTGTTGGATTGGAAGGCGAGTTTCGGAATATCCCGAAGCAAAACATATTTTGCCGCGACCGTGTCGTCTCCGTAGCCCAGTTCTCCGGCGGTGTATTCGATTTCAAATGTTACGAAAATCAAGTCGCCGTAAAAATAATTCGTGCAGGAATCCACATCTACAAGTCCCAGGATACGACCGTCTACACCCGCTTCTTCTTTCAGTTCCCGGAGGGCGGCGTCTTCGATGCTTTCTCCCGTTTCGGCGAATCCCGTCGGCAGGCACCAGGCGCCTTTATAAGGGGCCTTTCCCCTTTTGACAAGCAGGATCCGACGGTCCTGAACTACGATAGCCGATACCACCGGGAGGGGGTTTTCGTAAAAGTAGATGCGGCAGTCGGGGCACCAGTCCCGCAATATGCCGTTTTCATCTTGCTTGACGATTCTGTGACTGCAATGCGGGCAGAATAATCGGGGTTGCCTTTTCATGATGCGACCCCATCCGGTTTGGGTTCGGAACAGATGAAAATTCTATCGTTCTTCGAAATAACCACACCATTTCCGGTTTGGGCCTTTTGTCTGAGTAAATCGGGAAGATGGACGGCGATCTTCTGTTCATCAATTTTTGTTCCTGCGAGAAAAAAAGGGCTCTTGAAATGAAAATAATCTATAATCTCGGTCATTTCATCGATGTTATAAACCAGGGCATTCGGATAGTCGATCGTTTTGACCTGTCCGAACCATTTTTCCAGGATGGCTGTTCCGTTTTCTGCCGAGAAGTTCCGGATAATTTTTTCCACCGGTAACAGAGTCTGTTTCTGGGTGTTTAGGATGTCCATGATGCTTTTGATACAGTCAAACAGCTCCCCCATATTATAGCTGTCATGGGTGATGGTTGCGAAAACCCCTTCATGTTTCAGAATGCGGGCAATGTGGCGGACCATTTCCGGGAAGAAATAGAGGGCATAACTGCAGAGGATCAGATCGAAAGAGCGGTCTTCGAGGGAGGTGATGGCCGAAACATGACCCGGAATAAAATGCCCCCTCGCTCCCGCATGAGCGCAGGCTTGGAGAAAGAGCGGTTCATGACCGGGGATCAGGTCCATCCCGGTAATCGAAGCCTCGGCAGGGAGTTTTCCCGCAAGGGCTTCCGTGAAAAAACCGAACCCGCATCCCAGATCGAGAATTCTTTCCACCGCCTGGAAATTGATTTGTCCAAGGGCAACGTCCCGTACGTCCCGTTTGTTGGTGGAACGTTTCCGGATCAGATCAGCGACTAAGCGGTGCTGATTGATATTTGCGTATACCTCTACAACCGGGGATAAATTTTCGTTCTTCATGGCCCCTCCCTCCCACGGGTGGTTTTGGGATTCCCTGCCCGTGTTTTTTCTTTCGAAATACAGGGTAAATAAGATGGATCATCATTCAAAGGATGCCATTCAACCGTAATAACGTCTTTATTGTAATCAATTTTCTTCGGGATTGGAAACCCAAATCCGAGGACCTGTGGCGAAGGATGGTGTTATTCGATTATTTTCTTGACAGAATTTTGGGGTGTATGTTAAGCACCGCGATGGTTTAAGGAGAAGATAATCTTTTGTAAATATGGAATTTATGAGTATTTAACCCGACTCATTTATAGGTATTTAGAGCGTCATTCAGATGTTTGTACACGGGCTGTTCGGAAACCGGTTTCCGTAACCGGTATTCTTGTTTTTTTAGGGGTGGGATTATAAGCGGCC
>CAZIPU010000041.1:0-3290 GCA_964541005.1 uncultured Syntrophales bacterium
AATCGACCTCTTATAATGGATTGTTCCTGTTTTGGCAATGGAAATTCGCGGTGACGACCTGTCACACGGAATCAATGTCCTCAGGAGGGAGGGCAGGATGACGCGCTGCAGGAGCCGCAACTGCTGCTCGATGTGCTGCCGATTTTTCCTCCGAAGACGGACATGAGCTTTTCGATCTTTTTGGATTTGCACCGGGGACAGGTCAACTCCTCCGCATCCCGCTGGGAGAAACACAGATACTCAAAGGTATGACGGCATTGCCTGCACTTGAATTCATAAATGGGCATACAAACACCTCAAATGGATTCTTTTTACTTGATCAAAATATAATCACGGACCGCATCCGGTCAATCGGCTTCTAGGCGAAAAAATGTCCTCTGTCAAGAACCAGGATGATACGGGCGGGCGCGATTAGCGAAAGTATTCCATGAAAAGACTGAATGACCCCGATTTGCACATGTGTCCAGCTCATCTGTGATGCATTGCTTTATTTTGGAAATCCAATAAATCAGGAAAGTCGCTCTATCCAAAATAAATCTCGTATTTTGGTCGTATTGACCACTATTGAAAAATAGGGTTATGCATGCTAATAAAAACAAACTTTACTGAATCGTGTGCAGAAAGTGAAAACCGAGAAATCGATAGACGAAGTCCTGAAGGAAGAATTTCTCCGGGAACGGGCGGCCGTTTTGTCAAGGGCATCGGAGAAATTGACAAAAACCCTGGATATCCTCGCCCACATCGAAGAAAATATCTGCAGTGATACCAAAGCGATGGAATGTCTTGCGCAAATGGAGGCCAGTCAACGCGGCGCTGCAGGCGACAGGTGTATTCAGAAGAAGAGCATTGTGGAGCAGATTAACCGGCACATCGATCAATTCAATAAGACGAGGGAAAACGCCAAATTGGATTACTATTACCTCATTGTTACCCGCGAGGCCCTGGGATTGCGAAAGCATCACTGGGTGGAAGAGTTTTATTCGATTCCGCCTAAAAAGAGATATGTGAAGGATGTCTGATGGATTTATTAAAGAAACAGAGGCTGAAGATGGTGGAGGCACAGATTCGCTCCCGCGGCATTAGTGACCCGAGAGTTCTGGCCGCCATGGAAAACATACCCCGGCATATCTTTGTCGACGACGGGATCAAGGAACAGGCCTATCAGGACAACCCGCTTCCCATAGGGGAGGGACAGACGATTTCTCAGCCCTTTATCGTTGCTCTCATGACCCAGGCTTTGGAGATATCCAAAAGAGATAAGGTTCTGGAAATCGGAACCGGTTCCGGATATCAGACAGCGATTCTGGCGGAACTTGCGGATCAGGTCTTTTCCATCGAAAGAATCGCCCTTCTGGCATCGAGGGCCAGAAAATGCCTGGATGCACTGGGGTATTTCAACGTGGCAATCAAGGTAGGCGACGGGACTTACGGCTGGAGAGAAGAGGCGCCCTTTCAGGCCATCATTGTAACGGCAGGGTCTCCCACCTTGCCGCAACAACTGTTGTCTCAACTTGCCGTAGGCGGAAGATTGGTGATCCCGATCGGCGACCGGCAAATCCAGACCCTGTATAAAGTGACCAGGTTATCGGATGATCTGACTGACTTGAAGAAGGAAAACCTGGGGGGGTGCCGATTTGTTGACCTGATCGGGGATTATGCCTGGGGCGGCATGTCGTAAATTTTGATTTAAGAGCGCTGAGTTCTTCGAGAAAGAAAATCTTCGGGAGAGATGGGATAATTGAATTTTGAAACATCGTACGGTCATTGATCCGAAAAATCCTTGCAAGGAATCCGTCAAATTCCTGTTGCGGACCGGGCTTCTAATCCTGATGACCCTTCTTTTTGGGGGGTGTGTCGGGGATTATGTCAGGCCCACGCCGCCACAGGGGTATTATTACACGATCAAGAAGGGAGACACCCTTTATCGGATTGCTGCGGATCATAAAGTAGGGTTGCAGGAATTGGCGGAGCTGAACGGAATCGAGAACACCGCATCCATCAGGGAAGGCCTGGTACTGTTTATTCCCGGGATTGCCCCTGAGGGGGAACTGAGGAGAGTGGAAGATCACAGGGATATCCAAAATAAAGGGTTAAACCAGGCGGACAGAGATGCGAAACAGGCCGATACCGGGCAAGACAAAATCAAGAGCGGTCCGTCGGTCATGGCTTCCAGTTCTCCAACAATCAAAAGAAAACAGGAAAATCTGGGGAAAACCGGAGAAACGGCCAAAAGAAAAGACACCGTTAAAAAAGCGGAAGTACCTGGAAAGGGTAAAATTGCCGTAAAAAAGGATTTAGAACGTCCGGAGAAAAAGGAGTCGGTTCCGGTTGAAACGAGGAAAGAAGAGGGCAATCAAAAAGGAAAGTTCATGTGGCCGGCGAAGGGGAAAGTCATCTCTAATTATGGCCCTCAGCCTAATGGCATGTTTTACAACGGCATCAGAATCGAGATAAGAAAAGAAACGGCGGTTAACGCCGCTTCCGCCGGAAGTGTCATCTTTTCCGCTTTTTTAAAAGACTATGGAGAAACCCTGATCATTAAACACGACAATGATTATGCGACGGTCTACACACATCTGACCAAAAGGCTCGTCAAGGTGGACCAGATCGTGAAACGGGGAGAATCGATCGCCCTGGTGGTTCCGTCTCCGACCGGCACATCGTTTTTTGATTTTGAAATAAGATACCGGAATAAGGCAAAAAATCCCCTGTTGTTTCTCTAAGGGAGCGCTTTGATTGATTCATGGAGGAAAGTGATGGAATACAATTTCGAACAGGGGCCGATTCGTCCTCCCAGCGAGGCGGAAAGTCTGCTCATTCGGGCCACCAGAAACTGTCCCTGGAATAAGTGTCTTTTCTGTTACAGCTACCACGACTCAAAGTTTTCGTTGAGAACGATCGAAGAAATCAAAAAAGATATCGATATGATGGCTGATATTGCCGACAGCCTGAAAGAACTATCCTGTAAGTGGGGACAAGGCGGAAAAGTTAATGATGCTGTTGTACAGCGGATCTTTAACGATTACAGCTACAAAGACGCAGAACGTTCTGTGGCGGCATGGCTTTATTTCGGCGGGAAATCCGTTTTCCTCCAGGACGCCAACACCATCATCATGAGAACCGAGGATCTGGCCGAGGTAATTAAATATATCAGGATAAAGTTTCCCTTCGTGGAGAGAATCACCTCCTATGGTCGGTCCAAGACCGCGGCCAAAAAAAGCGTTGAGGAGTTTATCCGGCTGAAGGAAGCCGGCCTGTCGCGAATCCACGTAGGAATGGAAAGCGGTTAT
>CAZIPU010000041.1:3390-14028 GCA_964541005.1 uncultured Syntrophales bacterium
CCGGCTGAAGGAAGCCGGCCTGTCGCGAATCCACGTAGGAATGGAAAGCGGTTATGATCCCGTCCTGGAATTCATCAAAAAGGGTGAAACGGCCGCCGACCATATCGAAGGCGGAAAACGGATCATGGCGGGAGGCATTTCATTGTGCGAATATATCATCCCGGGCCTGGGAGGGACAAAATGGTCAAAAGAGCATGCCCGGGCAACGGCGGATGTGTTGAATCAAATCAATCCGAATTATATCCGGTTGCGATCGCTTCAGGTCAGGGAAGGGACGGGCCTTTTCGACGTGATGGCCGAAGGTTCGTTTACCCCCCTCGGCGATGAAGATGTCTTGAAGGAGATCCGGATGCTTCTGCAGCAACTGCACTGTCACAATACCTACATCGTCAGCGATCACATTTTGAATCTGTTGCAGGAGATAGAAGGGAATCTGCCGGAAGACAAGGACAGAATGCTGGCCATAATCGACCGGTATTTCAGCATGCCCCTCAAGGACAGATTGATCTACCGGCTCGGAAGAAGACGTGGCCTGTATAACAGTCTGGACGATTTGTCCAACGTAAGGGTGTATGAAAGATTGAAACAGATCGTTGAGGAATATGAGAAGAAAGATCCCCGGCAACTCGACCGGGATCTTTATAAGGCGATGCATGGTTATATTTAGCAAATGGGCGTACAGGGCTTTCCCATTCACCCGATTACCTCGTAAAGTCTCAAAAACATAATCTTGTCATAATCATTGATTTTTTTTTCTAAATATGTTAGCTTGACATGCTAAAAAATTTATAAGGTGTGTCATTATGTTTAAGATAGGTGATTTAGCGGTCTATCCGGCGCAGGGCGTAGGGGTCATTGAGTCGATAGAAAAAAAAGAGATCATGGGGAACAAGCAGATGTTTTACATCATGAAGATCATGGGAAACGGCATGAAAATCATGATCCCCACCGATTCTGCCGATTCCGTCGGTTTGAGGGAAGTTATCCGCAAGGAAGACATCTCAAAAATATACGATATTTTAAGATGCAAGGATGTCACGATCGACAAGCAAACCTGGAACAAGAGATATCGGGAGTATCTTGAAAAAATCAAGACGGGCTCCGTATTTGAAATAGCAAGTGTTCTCAGGGATCTTTTGGTTTTAAAGACAGATAAGAATCTTTCTTTCGGGGAAAGAAAGATCATGGATACAGCAAAGAATTTACTCATCAAAGAGATATCCGTTGCCAGTAAGCTGGAAGAAACAAAAGTCGAGAAAGACCTCGAAATGATATTTACGATACAGTAAATTTTTTGCAGCCAGGCAGCGTCATCCCCGATATCCAAACAGGAACCACCGATGCTGCTCGTATCCTTTCTTGCAATCTCTTCGCTTTTCAAATCAGACAGGACACTCCAGATGTATTCCAAAAGCGAGGGGAGTTTTACATGATTATCGATCATTTTTAAGAGAAAGGAGGTGAAAAAATGCAGGTAAGAATACTTTTAATCCTGGCATGTTCCTTAAGTGGTTTCTTTATTGCTTATCATTACTTCGGTTCTCCCAAAACATATCTTAACGTTTATTCGATCGGCGGCCTGATTCTGGGAATATTGACAGCGCTGTTCGTCATTCTTTCGGAAAGGGCAATCCGGAAAGTTTCCCTGAAAGTCATCTTCGGCGGTGTCATCGGGATGTTTATCGGTTTGCTGCTCGCATTCCTGCTGGCTTTCGGGTTGAGTTTCGTCAGTGACATTATGGAAAAGCGGCAGGTAGTACCTTGGATCTACACGCTTTTGACGGTCATTATGGGTTATCTGGGCCTGGTTATCGGTTCAAAAAAAGTGGAAGAGTTTCATCTGTTGGCGTCAGGCAGCGCAAAATCAGGCCAGAATTTGAAGATCATGGATACAAGTGCAATTATAGATGGCCGGATTGCGGATATCTGCGATACGGGTTTTGTTGAAGGGAAATTGATTATTCCCAAATTTGTCCTGGAAGAGCTTCAGTACGTGGCCGACTCCCCGGACTCGCTGAAGCGGTCCCGCGGGAGAAGGGGCCTTGACATCCTCAATCGGATGCGGAAAGACAAGGATGTGGTCATTGAGATTGTCGAACAGGATTTCCCCGAAAGCAAGGGCGTCGATGCCAAACTCCTGGACCTTGCGAAGCAGTTGAATGCCAAAATCCTCACCAATGATTTCAATCTGAATAAGGTTGCCGAACTTCACGGGATAAAGATCCTGAACATCAACGAGTTGGCGAATGCCTTGAAACCTGTCATCCTGCCCGGTGAAGTGATGACCGTCAAGATCGTCAAAGAAGGCAAGGAACCGGGGCAGGGTGTTGCCTACATGGACGACGGAATGATGATCATTGTTGACAATGCCCAGAAACATGTTGGTTCTAATGTGGAAATCGTCGTGACCAGCGTTTTACAGACCACTGCGGGAAGAATGGTTTTTTCGGAGATGAAAAACGTCGCAGCGGAAAGAAAAGCGGCCAATTCCGTTAACCGATAAAAAATAAAAAACCCGGGATCTGATCCCGGGTTTTTCATGTCTAAGAAATGAAAATCGCGGCCATCATTCCAGCCGGCGGCGCCGGCATAAGAATGGGACAAAAAATTCCCAAACCGTATCTATCCTTTGCATCCGCCCCCATTGTTGTTCATACTCTGCGTGTCTTCCAGGAATCGGATTTGATTGACGATATTTTTCTGGTTGTGCAGGAAAAAGATAAGGCATATGTCGAGGAAGACGTAATTCATCCTTATTCATTGAACAAGGTAAGGGCAATTATCCCGGGCGGTAAGGAAAGACAGGATTCAATCCATAATGCCCTTCCTTTTTTGCAATCCGATCATGAGATTGTCGTCATCCATGACGGGGTGAGACCTCTCATTGAACAGGCACTTCTGGAAAGGACCATTGACACAGCCATAAAAGACGGGGCCGCCATTACAGGACTGCCGGTCAAGGACACGGTCAAGAGGGTTCTTCCGTCCGGAGAAGTGGACATGACAATCGATCGCGAGAATTTATACCTCATTCAGACACCCCAGGCCTTTAGAAAAGAGATTCTTGCCAAAGCATATGAAATGGCCTACAAGGAACAGTTCTACGGAACGGATGATGCTTCTCTGGTTGAGAGACTGGGAATCCCTGTCAAAGTTATCCGGGGAAGCTATGAAAATATCAAAATCACGACGCCGGACGATCTGCTTTTGGCTGAATATTTCGTGCAGAACAGAAGAAAGCAAGGGATAAAATGAAAATCGGATTCGGATACGACAGTCATAAATTTGCGGAAGACAGACCATTTATTTTAGGGGGTGTACGTATTCCGTCGGAGTTGGGTTTGGCCGGACATTCGGATGCGGACGTCCTGGCCCACGCCGTATGTGATGCCATTTTAGGGGCATTGGGCGAAACGGATATCGGTTGTCATTTCCCCGATACGGACCCGGCTTATAAGAATATTTCCAGTCTCATTCTGCTGGAAAAAATCTGCGAGCTGATGTCCTGTAAGGGTTATGAAATCGCCAATATCGATACGTCAATCATCCTGGAAACACCCAGAATCAGGCCTTTCGTTCCTGACATGGAATATAACCTGGCGCAGGCGTTGAATATTGAAATCGGTCAGGTCAATATCAAGGCCAAGACCAACGAAGGAATGGGGTTTGTCGGCAGGCATGAGGGGATCGCCGCATTTGCCGTGGTCATTCTGGAGGAGAAAAAGCAGCATGCCTGAAGACAAGATAAGAGTCCGGTTTGCCCCGTCTCCAACCGGAGAATTGCATGTCGGGAATGCCCGTACCGCCCTTTACAATTGGCTGTTTGCCAGGCACAATCAGGGTCGCTTTGTACTCAGGATCGAGGATACGGACAGGGAACGTTCGACGGATCTGTTTAAGGCGAACCTGCTGGAAGATCTTCACTGGCTTTCCATCGACTGGGACGAAGGCCCGGAAAAAGACGGACCGTTCGGACCTTATTTTCAGTCTCAGCGTTCGGACATCTACAACAAATATCTGCAAATTCTGAAAGATATGGATCTGGTATACCCTTGTTTTTGCACGGAAGCGGAACTGGAAGCGGAAAGGCAGAACTTGCTGGCGCTCAAGAGGATGCCCCGATACATGGGGAAATGCCGGGATTTGAGTGCAGAACAACGGGAACGCCTTGAAAATGAAGGAAACAGACCTACCTATCGTTTCAAAGTCAGATCGGGAAAGATCGCATTTCAAGACCGGATTCGCGGTCACATGCAGTTCGACGGTGACGCCATCGGCGATTTTATCGTCATGAGATCAAATGGATTACCCGCCTACAACTTTGCGGTGGTCATTGACGACCATCTGATGAAAATATCCCACGTCATCAGAGGGGAGGATCACTTATCCAATACGGCATCGCAGCTCCTTCTGTACGAAGCGTTAGGATTTGAGCCGCCTCAATTCTTTCATCATTCCCTGATTTTAGGGGAAGACCATACGAAGTTAAGTAAAAGGCACGGCGCCGTCAGTGTGGGCGAATTCCGCAAAAGGGGCTTTTTGCCCGAAGCGATCGTTAATTACTTAAGCATATTGGGCAGTTCCTTCGGGGAAGGAAGTGAAGTCCGTCCGATCGGAGAAATTACAGAACTATTTAATATAGAAAAAGTCGGGAAAGGCGGCGCCGTTTTTGATGAAGACAAATTGAAATGGATGAACGCCGCTTACCTGCGGAATTACAGTGTGGAAAAATTACAGAAGCTGATCCTGCCCCTGATTGTAAAAAGCGGTGTGAAAAATCTGACTGAAGAGAAACTGGTGCGTTTCATCGACTTGATCCGCCCCAATATCGGGAATATCAATGAAGTAAGAGCATATCTGGGTTTTGTTTCGGAGGAAGCATTTGTTATCGAAGGTGAGGCGGATCAGGTTTTAAGAAAAGATAAATCTATCGATATAATGAAGGGTTTCTACAGCATTCTTAAAGAAACGGATTATGATTTTCCCGGGGATTTGAAGGGCGCCTTAAAGCAGTTGTCCCAGTCTACGGGGACCCGGGGAAAAGAACTCTATATGCCGATTCGGGCAGCGATCACCGGCATGATGAAAGGGCCCGAACTGGATGCCCTCCTGAATTTCATGGAAAGGGATTTCATCCTTAACAGGCTTGGACGGGTTATCGAACTGTATGGAGCGGATATTCAAAAAAGCCGGGAAGAAACGAAATGAAAGGCATGAAAATCAGGGATTGGCCTCTGATCAGTTCGGAAGTCAATGAGCAATACCGGATCTTTACGGTCAGAAAAGACCGTGCACAATCTCCGAGAAACGGGAATATCTATGATTTCGTCGTCCTGGATACCCTACCGTGGGTCAATATCATTCCCCTGACCTCTGAAAACGAAGTTCTGCTGATTCGACAGTACCGGCACGGAATAAGGAGTGTGACGCTGGAGATCCCCGGAGGTTTGGTCGAAAAAGGAGAGCCCCCGGAGATGGCCGCATTAAGAGAATTGCGGGAAGAAACCGGTTATGATGCAAAAAGGGAGGACCTTATCACCCTGGGACAGATATTGCCCAATCCCGCCATTCAGAATAATGTTTGCCATACTTACCTGGCGAGAAACATCTATCCGGCCGGGGAGCAGAATATGGACGAAAAGGAGGACATTGTCACCCAGTTGGTTCCTCTTGAGAAGATTCCGGCATTGATCAAAGACGGCACCATCTCGCATTCGCTGGTCGTCGTCGCTTTTTACAGACTTTTTCTTGAGTATCTCCCCCATGCATCTGGCTGAATCTTTTCGTTTCTGTCCGCAATGCGGCCGCTCCTGGACGGATCCGGACGCCTGTACCCGGTTTGACCGGCATGTAAAGTGCCTGAATTGTGATTTTGTGGTCTATCAGGATCCGAAGGTCGCCGTTTGCGTGATCATCGAAATGGGAGGACGGATCGTTCTGCTCAGGCGGAAAATCCCCACCGACATCGGAGACTGGGCGGTTCCCGGTGGATTTGTGGATGCGGGGGAGAAGGTGGAGGATGCGGCGATCAGGGAAGTCAGGGAAGAAGTAGGTCTTGACATCGCCATTACTGAATTGATCGGAGTTTATTCTCATGCCGGCGATCCCGTTGTCCTGATTGTTTATGCAGGATCGGTTGAAGGTGGACGTCTCGAATGCGGCGCGGAAGCGCTGGAAGTCTTTTCATTTCCATATGCGCAAATTCCCTGGGGAAGGTTAGCTTTTCCGGCAAACCGGGACGCGTTGTTGGATTATTTCGCCGTGAGAAACGGACAGCAGAGGTGACGGAACCTTGATTTCACAGAATTTTATCGGTGTCGGCGGATTGGTCTTTCATGAGAACAGATACCTGCTGGTCGAACAGGCTTATGGTGAGTACAAGGGGCAGTGGATTCTGCCCGGGGGACATGTCCGCTCCGGGGAGGCCATCCACCGGGCCGTTGAGCGGGAAGTGTTGGAAGAATCGGGTATCAGGGCCGAGGCAACGGGAATTGTTGCGGTCCGGAGCCGGATCAGGACGCCGGAAACGACGGATTGCTATCTCATCTGGATGATGCGCTATCTTGAAGGAATTCCCACGCCGGATGGACGCGAAGTCGAAAAGGCCGGCTTTTTCAATTACACCGAAGTACAGCAGTGCGAAAAGATGGTTCATTTAAGCAGAATGGTTATTCAACACCACCATGCCCGGAAACTCAACATTCTGGCACGAAACAACTCCGACGCCTTCTATAATCTGAATCACCAGGATTATCAGCTTTACCTTTAATAATAACCGGTCCGGACCACAAACGGGAAAATGCCGTATCAAAGCGGTATGTTGTTGTGTTTTTTGGTCAACGTTTGCTTCGATTTCTGACCGAGTGCTTCATACAGGGAGATCAGTTTCATCCTGGTATCACGCGGCATAATGATCTCATCGATAATCCCGAGGCTCGCCGAGAAATAGGGGTTGCTGAAATGATCTTCATAGGCCTTCGCAAGTTCGAGACGCTTGGCCTTCTGATCGGGAGCGCTTAGAATTTCCTTCCGGTACACGATATTGCAGGCAGCTTCCGCACCCATGACGGCAATCTCGGCAGAGGGCCAGGCCATCACATAATCGGCTCCCAGCTGCTTGCTGCACATACCGATATAGGCTCCGCCATAGTCCTTCCTGATCACGATGGTGATCTTGGGAACCGTCGCTTCAGCGTAAGCATGCAGGAGCTTTGCCCCATGGCTGATGATTCCCAGCTGTTCCTGGCGGCTGCCGGGAAGATACCCGGGAACATCCGCGAGAGTGAGGAGCGGGATGTTGAAGGCGTCGCAGAAACGCACGAAACGGGCCGCTTTATCCGATGCCTGGACGTCGAGAACGCCTGCATAGAATTTGGGATTATTGGCAATGACGCCGACCGGCTGTCCCATAATCCGGATGAAGGCAACGATAATATTCTGGGCCCACCCCTCGTGCGGTTCTATGAATTGACCGCAATCGGCGATCTCCCGGATGATTTCCTTCATGTCGTAACCGCGGGAAGGTTCGTCGGGAATAATGTGGTCCAGTTCAGGCAGGATTCTATCGGCCGTGTCACCCTGATCCAGAATAGGCAGGGGACTCTGACAGCTGTCCGGAAGGTAGGATAGAAGCGCTTTGATTTTTTCGATGCATTCCCGGTCATTCTTCGTGCTGAAATGACAGACGCCGTTTTTTGTGGAATGAATCAAGGGGCCCCCCAGATCTTCATGGCTGATCTCTTCGCCGATAATGGAGCGAATGACATCGGGCCCCGTTATATACATGTAGCTCGTGTTCTGAACCATGAAGACCCAATCCGTCAACGCCGGAGAATAAACGGCGCCCCCGGCGGTCGGTCCCATGATGGCCGTAATTTGGGGGATATAACCGGAAGCCTGGGTATTCCGGTAGAAAATACCGCCGTATCCGTCCAGTGCCGGAACCCCTTCCTGAATTCGTGCCCCTCCGGAATCGTTGAGGGCGATAAAGGGCTTTCTTGCGTCAATCGCCATGTCCATGATTTTCCAGATTTTCTTGGCGTGCATTTCGCCGAGACTGCCACCGGAACTGGTAAAATCCTGGGCGGCGACAAAAACGATACGCCCGCCTATCTTGCCGTACCCGGTAATCACGCCGTCGGCATGAATCGTCTTATCCGCAAGGCCGAACAGATGTGAACGGTGTTTGACAAACAGCTGCACTTCCTGGAAGGAGCCTTCATCGAACAGGATATTCAGTCTTTCCCGGGCCGTCAATTTTCCCAGATCATGCTGTTTCTGGACCATTTCGGCGCCACCCATGGTCATGATCTCCGAAACGTTCTGATCGAACAGCTTTATTTTCTGGTATGTATTTCCCTTCGGTTTATGTTCTTTTTTCATAACACCCCTTATGATTTCGTAATCGTTGAAATATTTTAATATAGTGAATACAGAAGGTTATAAGCCATGAAAGGATTTCGTTGTTGACCTGCATACTTATGTAAGATATATATGTGCGCCTGAAGAGTCATGAGCATTTCCGGACGGTTTGAAAATCAAAATTTATTGTTCGAGTCACACCGGTACTTCTTGTATCAGATGAATTGAGGGAGGCGCAATGAAATTTATTGACGAGATAAACTTAAAAGGGCGAAGGGTGCTTTGTAGATTTGATTTTAATGTTCCCCTGGATAATTCCCAGAATATTACCGATGACACGCGAATTCGCGCTGTTCTTCCGACGATCAATTACGCCCTCGACGAAGGCGCATCCGTCATCATGCTGTCCCATCTCGGGCGTCCCAAAGGGAAACGGGATCCGAAATACAGCCTTGCCCCGGTTGCGAAGAGATTATCCCGCTTTCTCGGGAAAGATGTCAGGATGCTCAATGATTGCATCGGTGAAGAGGTCAGGGCGGAAGTGGCCAAACTCGTACCCGGAGACGTTGTTTTACTGGAAAATCTGCGATTCCATCCCGCCGAGGAAGCCAATGACGACAACTTTGCGCAAGAACTGGCCGGTCATGGGGATGTTTATATCGATGATGCCTTTGGTAACGCCCATCGCGTTCATGCCTCGAATGTGGGAATAACCAAGTTTATGAAGGAATGTGGTGCCGGTTTTTTAATCAAGAAGGAATTGAATTACCTGAAGAACGTGGTCGAAAATCCGGCAAGGCCTTTTGTGGCCATCATCGGCGGATCAAAGGTTTCGGGCAAACTGGAGGCCCTTCTGAATTTGATTCGCCGCGTCGATAAAATGATCATCGGCGGAGGAATGGCCTTTACTTTTTTGAAAGCGCAAGGATTCGAGATTGGAAAATCGATCGTCGAAGACGACCTGCAACCTAAAGCCATGGAAATACTCAAAGTAGCCAAGGAACTGGGGGTTAAATTGTATCTGCCCATCGATTGCATCATCGCGGAGGATACAAACGCCTCGGCGGAAACAAAAATCGTCCCGATCCAGGAAATCAATCCGCATTGGATGGGACTCGACATCGGTCCGGCCACCATCACCCTCTTTTCAGAGGCGTTGAGTAATGCGAAAACGATTGTCTGGAACGGACCCATGGGTATGTTTGAAATCGATGCCTTCGGGCGGGGTACCGCAGCGCTGGCCCACAGTGTGGCGAACTCCTATGCCCTGACGATCGTCGGCGGAGGGGACACGGATGTCGCCATCAACAAAACAGGGGAACAGGATCGAATCACCTATATTTCGACAGGTGGAGGGGCATCCCTCGAACTCCTCGAAGGGAAAGAACTTCCGGCGATCACCGCTTTGAATAACTGCTGAAAATCATATGATATCTTAATTTGTGGCGGAAATGAGAACACGGCATTTCCGCCTTTTTTATACCTATGCGTAAAATAAAGATCATCCTGGAATACGACGGCGCCCAATACTTCGGCTGGCAACGGCAAAACGGTCACCGGAGCATTCAGGGAACACTTGAGGAAAAAATCAAGATCATCACCAGGGAGGAGGTGACCGTAATCGGGTCGGGCAGAACGGATACGGGGGTCCATGCTTTAAATCAGGTTGCGCACTTCAAGATGGTAAACGAGATTCGTGAAGACGATCTGTTATATGCCCTGAACAGTGTTTTGCCGGAAGACATCGTCATCAAGGAACTGAAAGAAGTCGATCCTTCATTTCACGCCCGATTCGATGTCAAGTCAAAGAAATACCTCTACCGGATATGGAACGGTCAGACGAACACGGCCATTCATCGTCATTATTGCTGGCACATCCGCAAGGAGCTCGACATCGATCAAATGCGGAAAGCGGCGGCGTATTTGACCGGAACGCATGATTTCAAGGCGTTCTGTGGAACGGGAAGCAAGGTAAAGGATTACATCAGAACGGTTCATCAGATCGAGATCGAAAAGGAAAATCATGAAATGATTTTGATCGCCATTACCTCGGATGGTTTCCTCCGGCACATGGTGAGAAACATCGTGGGGACCCTGGCGGATGCCGGAAAAAATAAATTGTCCCCGGAAGACGTAAAAGCGATTCTGGAATCCCAGGATCGGAGAAAAGCGGGCATGACGGCACCGTCCCGCGGATTGTTCCTGGTGGAAGTCCGCTATTAAAAATAGGCGGATTTTGTATGCTTCTTCAAATAAACCGATAGCCGATCTATTTAT
>CAZIPU010000042.1:0-2889 GCA_964541005.1 uncultured Syntrophales bacterium
ATGAAAATTATACCGGGGAAACCACAGTTTTTAACCGTCATCAATGGAATATATTCTTGACTTTTTTGCGAGTTTGGAGCAATGGAGAAACGCAATAAATAATAACTTGTCAACAGGGTGACACACATTTTACCCTGTTACGAAAGTTGAAATGATGAATAAATGCCTGAAACCCCTTTTCTCGAAAAGAACGGGGGTTTTTTTATTCAATTTGCCTGCCGCATCCCGCTGGGAACCCTGTTTGAAGAGCTCCGGAAAGGCCGACGGGTGCCGATTGTCCAACGCAGGCAAAAATTCCACCTGGGAGAAAGGTGTGCCGGTCTGAACGGCACATCTAAAAATTTTATACGGAGGAGAAGGAGGAGGAAGAAATGGCACACAAACCGGTAGAAGTTGTGGATATGGCAGGAACTGCAGGAAAGTACAAGGGTGATCTGGGTGCAGCCAATTTCATGATAAGAAGTTTCATGGCGGGTCTTTTTATTGCGGTCGGAGGTGCCCTCTGTACCGTGTGCGGTACGGGATTGGATACCGCCATAAGCCCCGGCTTCAAGTCGCTTATTGCGGGAGCAGTCTTTCCCGTCGGCCTCATTGCAATCGTTTTGACAGGCATGTCGCTCTTTACAGGTGACACGATGCTTATTCCCATGGCTGTCTTTCAGAAAAAATCAACATGGAGCAAAGTATGGAACGCCTGGTTTTGGGTATATATCGGCAATTTTATCGGCTCCCTTTTCTGGGCATACCTGATGGTGGTCGGTCCCTTCAGCAAAGGAGGCGGCCCCGATTTAACGGTCTTCGGACAGAATGCCATCGCCATTGCGGAAGCAAAGACGCTTCCTTACATCGCAGCCGGCACGATTGGTTATTGGTCCGCATTCATGAAAGGCATCGCCTGTAACTTGCTTGTCAATGTCGCGATCCTGCTGGCTTTATCGTCCAAGGCCATGGTCGGAAAGTTTTTCGGCATATGGTTCCCCATCATGGCATTCGTCGCATCCGGTTTTGAGCACTGCGTTGCAAACATGTATTTCATTCCCGCAGGCATTATGCTGGGAGCGAATGTAACTTGGCTGCAATTCATCCAGTGGAACTTAATACCCGTAACCATAGGAAATATTGTGGGAGGATTTCTCTTTATCGGTGCCGTCTATTTCTATTCCTTCAAAAAAGAGCTTTCCTCGATGTCCCCGTCATAGCCAATACCCTGGGACCCGTGCCCCGGCTTTTTCATGCCGGTAATGGGGGATTCGTGACCCCATGAGGGTACAAAAACATGAAATGCGACCCGGAAAGCTTCCGGGTCGCATTTTTTCGTCGGACGGTTTGAATTCACAACCCTTCCGCAAACAGAGGAAATGAGTCGATCCTGCAGGAGAGAGGATTTCTTTCTGCCGGGATTCTTTCCCACCGCCGAACGCCACATTCATGCCGATTTATAAACAAACGGCCCCAATACCCATAAAATTCCATTTTCTACTTTGCGGAAAGGCGGCCAATATGCTAGTTTTTCTCAGGTTCTCATTTTAGCACATCAAGGTTACTCGGAATGAAATTAACCATCAGCCGGAAATTATTATTTATTTATTTTTTCATGGCCCTGTTGACGGTCCTGTCGAGTACCTACGCCATCCTCAGTCTGTATCGCATCAACGGGCTTGCCTTTAATCTGGCCAACCGGGATTACACCCTTCTGAGCACGTCGAAACAGATGACCGGCCTGCTGCTGGATTTGGAAAGTGCGGAAAAGAAATACCTGATCCTCAAGGATCCCTCCATCGAGGCCATTTACTGGACCCGCAACGCCGAACTCAAGACCCTGATCACAAAAACCAAGAAGTCCGCAACAGGGAATAACCGGAAACAACTGAATCATATCGCCGTGCTGAGCCGGCGTCACGCGGATACCTTTCACCAGGAGGTCTCGCTGGTCCGTGAAAATCGTCCTGACGAGGCACTCGCGCTTTCCCAGGGGAAAAGCCATCGATTGATGAATGACCTGACCCGGGCAACGAAGGACCTGCAAAAAGACGCGGAAGCGGGCATCCACACAAGACTCGCCCGGATCAATGCCGAGGGGGAGAAGTCCACCCGCATGACCATGTTTCTGAGCACGTTCAGCCTGACAGCGGGACTTCTGCTTGCCCTGATCATCACCTACAACATTTCGCGCCCCCTCGCCCAGTTGAAGCGGGCAACCGGCGCCATCGCCGAGGGACAATTCGACTACCCCGTCGATATCGTCCGCCGTGACGAGATCGGCAGCCTCGCCCAGGCATTCCGGACGATGAAGGAACGCCTCAAGATCCTCGAGACGAGATTTCGTGACCAAAGCCCTCTGACAGGCCTGCCTGGAAACCGCGCCATCGAGGAAACGATCGAAAAACGGATTCTGGAAAAGAGACACTTCTCCCTGTGTCATGCCGATCTCGATCATTTCAAACCCTTTGCCGACAAGTACGGTTACGCCTGGGGAAGCGAAGTCATCAAGGAAGTGGCCAAAATGCTGGAGGAACAGCGGCGGCTGGCCGGAGGACCGGACGACTTCGTCGGTCATGTCGGGGGCGACGACTTTATCATCATTGCCGAACCGGACCGGGCGGAAACCATGTGCCGTGCCGTCGCACGGGACTTTGACCCGCGCATCGCAAAATTTTACAGTCAAAGCGACCGGGAAACCGGTTTTATCGTCGGGAAAGACCGCCAGGGTATTTACCGGAAGTTTCCTCTGATTTCCATCACCATCGCTATCGTGACCAACGACGGCACCCAGTTCCAGAACGCGCTGGACATGGCACAAAGGGCCGCGGAACTGAAAGAAAGAGCCAAAACCCTGAAGGGGAACAACGTGGTGAAGTTGGAAGAAATGGAGACCCTCCTGGGTTAGCG
>CAZIPU010000042.1:2989-14015 GCA_964541005.1 uncultured Syntrophales bacterium
TGAAGGGGAACAACGTGGTGAAGTTGGAAGAAATGGAGACCCTCCTGGGTTAGCGAAGGACAGCGTCTCCAAGGCGGCGGTTATGGATTGCTTCGGTAATGGAATGCATCCATTCCCATCATTTCGCCGAGAGGCGGAATCCGCAATGAATTTAAACGGATGCCTGATCCAGACACGATGTTTTTAATATTTGGTTGCCGATGTGATAATGGGAATTCCAACATTGGCCGACCCGTATAGGGTTTACGCCACGTTTCAATAATTTTATAGAATCTTCAGCACAAATCATAAGGTACGAATCATGAAAAAAATACTGCCCCTGTTCATCTGCCTCCTTCTCCTTTGGGCCTGCGCAGCGGAAAGACCGGCCATCAAGGCAACCGACGTTCTTCCGGACAACAACCATATTTTACCCGATCGAGAGCCATCGCCGGAAGACCTCCTTCTCCAGGCGATGACGATGCTGCCCCTCCCCGGACAGGCCGGACAGGTTGAGGAATCGCGGGCGATCCTTGGCCGTTTGATCCGACTCTACCCGGACAGCCGATGGCGAAGTCCCGCCGAATCCCTCCTGCTTCTGATTGACCGCCACCAGGCCTGCCGAAAGAAAGCAGAAGCGGATCTGGATGTCTACAACCGCCTCATGTCTCAGAAAACGAAGTGCGAAGATTCGGAAAATCAGTGCCGATTGGACCTGACACGGATTCTACAGGAAAACGAACAGTTGAAAAAGGATCTGCAGAATCTGAAAAACCTGGAAATTGAACTGGAGCAGAGAAACCGTCGGATCAGGTAGACATTCCCTGTGCATGCCGGCTCACGTCATCGGTATCGCGTCCGGAGATGTTTAATAGGCCCGTCTTCCGATTCACTGCGAAGCTCCGGAAAAGTCCCTCAGGCAGATAGATTTCTCAGGTATTCCCTGGCCATATAGAAGCCCAGGGCGGTTTTGCTGTCGATGATTTCACCGGATCGGATCATTTCTGCCGCCTTTTCCGGCGATACCGAAAAGACCTCGATCTGTTCGTCTTCATCGGGAGGCAGGGGGGCCCGGAAAAGCCCGGTTGCCAGGAAAAAGTACATGTATTCGTTGCAATATCCGGGCAGGAGATAACCTTCGTAGAGTTGTACCCAGTTCGTCGCACCGTACCCCGTTTCCTCAGACAATTCCCTTCGGGCACATTCCTCGGGTGATTCTCCACCGTGATCCATGCTCCCGGCGGGAATTTCCACGAGGTCTTTTTTGACGGCGTAACGGTATTGCCGGATCAGAACGATGTTTCCCTCGCTGTCCATGGGGACAACGGTCACACAGGGTTTATGGTCGACCCGGCTCTGCCGGTTGACCCGACCGTCGGAAAGCCGGAACTCTCCCTCGTAGACGGAAAAAATCCGGCACTGATAAACTTGTTTTTCCCGGATATCGTAATCTGAAGACGACAAGCTGCCCTTCCTTATAAAAAATGTGAATCGTTCAGTTCATCCGCATGACCGCAAGGATATGGCGCTCGACCTCTTCCTTCGGCAGGGCCCCGACCAGGGTTTGAATCAGTTTCCCCTCTTTGAACAGAAGCAGGGTCGGAATGTTGCGGATATTGTACTGGGAAGCCGTCAGGGGATTTTCATCGACGTTGAGCTTTGTAACCTTGATCCCCCCGGCATATTTGGCCGCCAGTTCCTCGACGACCGGTTCGACGGCCCGGCAGGGACCGCACCAGGGCGCCCAGCAGTCCACCAGGACCGATCCCGAATAGGTCAGCACCTCCCGAAGAAAGGTGGCGTCGAAAATCTCCATCGGCACAACCGGAGCTCTCTCCACCACGAGCACTGCGCCACAGCGCCCGCAGATGGGCTTTTCATTCAAGCGATTCTCCGGCATCCTGTTCTTTGCACCGCAATGGAGACAACGGATAATCATATCATCCAGGCAGGTATGGCATTTCCCGCAGATGGGACGGTCATTCAACCTGCCGCCGGGTATACGATTCTTTGTGCCGCAATTCAGGCATCGGATAATCAGATCGTCATCCTCTTTCATGCCAAAACCCAACCCCTTTTCTCCGGTCTGCGCCGTATCCGGTTTTTCTTTCCCCTCGTTCGCGAGAAGGCATTTTCCGGTCAGTAAGATACCGGATTACGTGGAGAAAGTAAAGTTCTGAGATGGGCACGGATCAATTTGAGTCATGCGCCGGTGGAAAAAATACCGTAAGGAACTCTGTCCCCGTACGATAAATCATGCCGGCTTCCCGGATATCCCTTTAATCGGGACATCGAAATAAGCAGGGTGATCTGCTGGGTCCGAATTGTCTTCTGTTCATTATGACCATCTCAAATCTCTCCGCTCTTCCGGCAGGAAACATAACCTGTCTATGGACCTTTTTACTGGGTGTGCCTGCAAAAAAACATTGATCTTGCCGTTTTTCTGAGATATGAGGACGTTCATGGTGAATGAACGTTCATTCCTTATTATGAAAGAAGAGACTCTGCCATGAATACTCCCGACAAACGCAACGATATCATGAAAGCGGCTCTGGAACTCATTTCCGAACATGGTTTTCATGGCGCCCCCATGGCCATGATCGCCAAAAAAGCCGGGGTAGGCGCCGGAACGATCTATCGATATTTTGAGAACAAAGATGCTCTCATCAACGAGTTGAACCGGGAACTGGAAGAAAAAATTATGGCGTCCTTGCAGACAGGGTATCACAGGGAGAAGCCCCTCAGGGAACGGTTTCTCCACTTGGCGACGGCGCTGTGCAATTATCTGGTCAGCCATCCTACCCATTTCCGTTTCATTGAACAGTACTACAACTCGCCCTTCGGAGTAAACTTGCGGAGGGAACGGCTTCTGGGTAAATCAGACGGCTTTGACATTTTCACGAATCTCTTCGAGGAAGGAATCGAACAGCAGGTCCTGAAAGAATTTCCTCTCCCCCTTTATTTCGCCCTGGCTTTCGGACCTATCCTTGCCATGATGCGGGACCATATTCTCGGGTTCATCGTTCTGAACGATACCCTGATAAAAAAGACGGTAGAAGCCTGCTGGGACGGAGTGAAAAAGTAGAGCGTGATTATTGCCTGGAAATATCATTTTCAGCGGGCATGAAGGAATGAACGTTCACTCTCAGGCTGAGCCGGTCCATGGAATGATCCTGGTTTTATCGTTTATATATAGAGAGTATTTTCAGCACCCTGACATGCGTCAGGCTTGTCATTCAAATTCCATAATAGAGGTGTCTCATGCGGATGAGTCGAAGAACAAGAGGGATCACTGCTACAGGACTTATCGGAGGCTTGTTGCTGATCGGCTGCGGGCAACCGTCTCCCGCAATCAAGCAGTCCCCGCCTGAGGTGGCCATCGTCGAGGTAAAAACCGAAAGGGTATCGATTACGACGGAACTGCCGGGACGCACATCGGCTTACCTTGTCGCGGAAGTGCGTCCGCAGGTGGGCGGGATCATTCAAAAACGCCTCTTCGTAGAAGGCGCGGATGTCAAGTCCGGCGAAGTCCTTTACCAGATCGACCCGGCCACCTATCAGGCCGCTTACGCCAGTGCAAAGGCGGCTCTCGCCAGGGCACAAGCCAATGTGACGGCCATTCGTTACAGGGCCGAACGGTACAAGGAACTGGTGGCCATTCGGGCAGTCAGTCAACAGGATCACGATGACGCGACGGCCGCGCTCAAACAGGCCGAGGCGGATGTCGAGGCGGGAAAGGCGGCCGTGGAAACCGCCAGGATCAACCTGGCCTATACTCAGGTCAAAGCCCCGATATCGGGGCGAATCGGCAAATCATCGGTGACCGTCGGCGCACTGGTCACGGCAAGTCAACCCATCGCACTGGCCACCATTCAGCAGATCGATCCCGTCTATGTTGACGTCACCCAGTCGAGCGCAAGCATGCTGCGGCTGCAGCAAAGCATGGCGGAAGGCACGCTCAAACGGGACAGGGCCAACCGGGCGAAGGTCCGTCTGGTTCTGGAAGACAATTCGATTTATCCGCTGGAGGGGGCGCTGCAGTTCCAGGATGTTACGGTGGACCCGACAACCGGCTCCTACCTCCTGCGAATCATATTCCCCAATCCCAAACGTGTTCTGCTGCCGGGGATGTATGCACGGGCCATCCTGGAAGAAGGAATCAACGAACAGGCGATTCTGATTCCGCAGCAAGGCGTCAGTCGGGACCCGAAAGGGAATCCATCGTCGCTGATCGTCGATGCCGAAGGAAAGGTCCAGCAGCGGATGCTCAAGCTGGACCGGACCATCGGTGACAAATGGCTTGTTTCATCGGGACTGGAACCCGGGGATCGGCTCATCGTCGAGGGAATGCAAAAGGTCAAACCGGGTGTTTCCGTGAAAGCGGTTCCGTTTTCAACCAATGAAAAAAACAACGGCGGGCAAAACAGGCATGCCGCCCCGTCGACGACAAAATTGAACTGACGGAGGCCCGATGCTATCAAGATTCTTTCTGGATCGTCCGGTTTTCGCATGGGTCATCGCCATCATCATGATGGCCGCAGGAATGCTGGCGATCTACAATCTGCCCATATCCCAGTATCCTCCTATCGCCCCGCCGTCCATCGCCATCACCTCCTTCTACCCGGGAGCCTCGGCGGAAACCGTCGAAAACAGCGTGACCCAGATCATCGAGCAGAAGATGACCGGCTTCGACAAGATGCTGTACCTGTCGGCAACCAGCGATTCGGCAGGCTCTTCCCGCATCGAACTGACCTTTGCCCCGGGAACCGATCCGGACCTGGCCTGGGCCCAGGTGCAGAACAAGCTTCAGCTCGCCATGCCGAGCCTGCCCGAGGTCGTGCAAAGCCAGGGCATCAAGGTCAGCAAGAGTACCCGGAATTATCTGATGATTGTCGGGCTGATTTCGGAAGACGGGAGCATGGATGGGAACGATTTGCGCGACTACACCCAATCCAACCTGGAGAAAGTGTTGTCAAGGGTGCCGGGAGTCGGCGAGGTGGAAGTTTTCGGGACCCAATATGCCATGCGCGTCTGGCTTGATCCCGACAAATTGACCAATTACCGGATGACGGTTCAGGACGTTGTTACAGCACTCCGGGCCTACAACGTGGAGGTATCCGCCGGCCAGTTCGGCGGAACACCGGCGGTCAAAGGACAGCGCCTGAATGCCTCCATCATCGTCCAGAGCATGCTCAAGACACCTTCGGAATTTGCCGCCATTCCCCTGCGGACCAATCCGGACGGTTCCGTCGTCAAGGTGAGTGATGTGGGACGGACCGAGCTTGGCACCGAATCCTACGATATAGAGGCCCTGTACAACGGGAAACCGTCCTCCGCCTTAGCTGTCCGGCAGGCCGCCGGCGCCAATGCCCTGGACACGGCGGAAGCGGTCAGGGCCAAGATGTCTGAAATGAGCCATTATTTCCCGGCCGGCATGCGCGTCATTTACCCCTACGATACCACCCCCTTCATCAGGGTTGCGATCAATGAGGTGTATAAAACCCTTTTTGAAGCGATCCTGCTGGTGTTCCTGGTTATGTGGCTTTTCCTGGGAAACATCCGGGCCACCCTGATCCCGACCATTGCCGTGCCGGTGGTGATCCTGGGAACGTTTGCCGTATTGGGGTTCTTCGGCTTCTCCATCAATATGCTGACCATGTTCGCCATGGTTCTGGCAATCGGTCTGCTCGTGGACGACGCCATCGTTGTGGTGGAGAATGTCGAACGCATCATGAGCGAGGAAGGGCTCTCTCCCAAGGAGGCCACCCGTAAATCCATGGACCAGATCACCAGCGCCCTGATCGGCATCGGGCTGGTCCTGTCGGCGGTTTTCGGCCCCATGGCGTTTTTCGGCGGCTCAACCGGGGTCATTTATCGTCAGTTCTCCGTTACCATGATCGCCGCCATGCTTCTTTCCGTCCTGGTCGCCCTGATCCTGACACCGGTTCTCTGTGCGTCGCTTCTCAAACCGGTGGCGGCTGGTCATGAGCCGGCGGAAAACGCGATTTTTTTCCTCCGACCCTTTTTCCTGTGGTTCGATCGCACGTTCTTTCGCACGAGGGATCTTTATATGCGGCTGGTCGGCCATTCCATCGCTCACAAGCTGCGCTACCTCCTGGTTTTCATCCTCATCGTTGCCGCCATGGGCTTTTTGTTCCTCCGTATGCCCACATCCTATCTCCCGGATGAGGATCAGGGATTCCTGATGGTGCAGACCATGCTTCCGGCCAACTCGAGCCTGGAACAGACCAAGGAGGTCATGAATCAGGTCAAGAACTATTTTCTGGAAGAAGAAAAAGAAGCGGTCAAATCCGTTATGGCCGTATCCGGCATCAGCTTCTCCGGTCGTGGACAGAACTGCGGTCTGGCCTTTGTCGACCTGAGGGACTGGGATCTCCGGGATCGGCCGGACCTCAAAGTCACGGCCGTGGCCGGGCGGGCAATGGGGAAGTTTTCCCAGATCCGGGGCGCCATGGTCTTCGCCTTTGCGCCACCGGCGGTTATTGAACTGGGAACGGCCAAGGGTTTCGATTTTCAGTTACTGGACCGGGGCGGTCTGGGGCATGCCGAGCTCATGGCGGCGCGCAACCAGCTCCTCGGCATGGCGGCACAGAGCCCGGTATTGACGAAGGTTCGCCCCAACGGGCTGGAAGATGTGCCCGAATACCGTATCGACGTCAACTGGGAGAAGGCCGGCGCGCTGGGCGTCCCCATCACATCGATCCACAACACCATTTCGGCGGCGTTCGGCAGCGCCTATGTCAACGACTTCATTCAGGGCGGGCGCGTAAAAAGAGTGTATGCCCAGGCGGACGCCCCCTACCGTATGCTGCCCAACGACCTGGAAAGGCTCCACGTGCGCAACAACACGGGCTTGATGGTCCCCTTTTCCTCCTTCGCTGCCGGTCACTGGACTTCCGGTTCTCCCAAGCTGGAACGCTTCAACGGCTTCCCGTCCATCAATATTCTGGGCGAGTCGGCACCGGGCAGAAGTTCCGGTGAAGCCATGCAGGAGATGGAAGGGTTTGTCAGGAAACTCAGGCAGGGCATCGGCTTTGACTGGACCGGTCTTTCCTATCAGGAGCGGATGTCGAGCTCCCAGGCACCCCTGCTTTATGCCTTTTCCATTTTCGTGATTTTCCTGTGTCTGGCGGCCCTTTATGAGAGCTGGGTCATTCCCTTCTCGATCCTGCTGGCCCTTCCCCTCGGGGTAATCGGTGGTGTCATCGCATCGAGCATGCGGGGACTGCCCAACGACGTCTATTTCCAGATCAGTCTCCTGACCACCCTGGGGCTGACCACCAAGAACGCCATCCTGATCGTCCAGTTCGCCAAACGTGGGGTGGAAAGAGGGATGGGGCTGATCGATGCGACGGTGCAGGGAGCGAAATTGCGGTTCCGGCCCATCGTCATGACCTCCCTGGCTTTCGGTTTCGGTGTCCTGCCGCTTGCCGTGGCGACCGGCGCCGGTGCGGGTGCCCAGAATGCCATCGGTACCGGCGTAATGGGAGGGATGGTGACGGCCACGGTCCTGGTGGTCATTTTTGCCCCGCTCTTCTATGTCTTGATCGAAAAGATTTTCGGCAAGCAGCAGTCTGAGACAGGCCAAACCACGGGAAGGAATCCATCTGAGGATTGATGATATGAACAGAAACCGGCTTCTTTTAACAGGATTGATCATTGCCCTGCTGGGGGGATGCACCCTGGCTCCCGTATATAAACGGCCCGCGGCCCCCATTCCCTCCAACTGGCCGACAGGTGCCGCCTATCAGGAGACAAAGCCTGCTGTGGCCTCACCGGCGGCGGAGCAATTGCCGTGGCGACAGTTCATCACCGATGAACGCCTTCAGAAAGTCATCCAAACCGCACTTGACAGCAATCGCGACCTCCGCCTCGCGGCTCTGAATGTTGAGAGGGCCCGGGGGATTTACGGCATACAACGGGCGGAACTGCTGCCGGTCATCCAGGCGGTCGGAAGCGGAAGCAAGGAACGTGTCCCGGCCGATCTATCGTCCTCGGGGAATTCAACCATCAATGAACGATACAGTGTCGATCTCGGCGTCAGCTCCTGGGAGCTTGACTTCTTCGGCCGCATCCGCAGCCTGAAAGACCGGGCTCTGGAAGAATACCTGGCCACGGATCAGGCCCGCCGGAACACCCAGATCCTGCTGGTGTCCGCGGTAGCCAATGCCTGGTTTACCCTTGCCGCCGACAGTGAGAATCTGAAACTCTCCCGGTCCACTCTCGAAGCCCAGGTCGCCTCCTACGACCTGATCCGGAAACGTTGCGATGTCGGACTCTCCTCCGAACTGGATCTCCGCCGTGTACAAAGTCAGGTGGAGACGGCCAGAAGGAACGTTGCCGTCTACACACAGCTGGCAGCGCAGGATCAAAACGCCTTGAATCTCCTGGTTGGGACACCCGTACCACCGGAATGGATGCCGTCGGAATTGAACGGCGTCACGCCTCCCCGGGAGATCTCTCCCGGCATGTCCTCCGACGTGCTCCTGCAGCGGCCTGACGTGCTGGCGGCGGAACACCGGCTCAAAGCGGCCAACGCCAATATCGGGGCCGCCCGGGCGGCTTTCTTCCCCCGTATCTCCCTGACAACTGCCATCGGAACCGCCAGCGCCGAACTGTCAGGTCTCTTCAAAGCCGGATCCGCCACCTGGGGTTTCGCCCCGCAGATCGTCATCCCGATTTTCGATGCCCGCACCTGGTCGGCCTACGATGTCACAAAAGCAGAACGGGAAATCTCCGTCGCCCAATATGAGAAAACAATCCAGACAGCCTTCCGGGAAGTGGCCGACGCCCTGGCGCGACGGGGAACCGTGGGGGACCAGCTGGCCGCCCAGCAATCCCTTGTGGAGGCCAACGCCGAAACTTACCGCCTGTCCAATGCCCGCTACACCCATGGGATCGACAACTACCTGAGCGTTCTGGACGCCCAGCGATCCCTTTACAGCGCCCAGCAGGTCCTGATCGACCTTCGCCTGGCCCGGATCTCCAACCTGGTAACGATGTACGGGGTGCTCGGAGGCGGGGATAAGTGATCCGATCCCGGATGATTACCGATCCCTCACGACCCGGACAGGGTTCACTTTCCAGATTTTTTCCGCATACTCCCGGATGGATCGATCGGATGAGAATTTTCCCGTTCGGGCAACGTTGAGAATCGACATGCGTATCCAGCGATCTTGGTCGTTGTATGCATTGTTTACCTCCTCCTGACGATCTATGTAGGACTGGCAGTCGGCAAAGAGAAGGTATTCATCATTTTCGAGAAGCGCATCGACAAGAGGTTTGAAAAGGCGGCGGTCACCTCCGGAAAAGAAGCCGGAGGTAATCAGGTCCACGGCCTCCCTTAGTTCGTCATTCTTTTCGTAAAATATCATCGGGTTGTAGCCCCGGGCCTTTACGTCCGCTACCTCCTGCGCAGTCAGGCCGAAGAGGAAGAAATTATCCGGCCCCACTGCATCTCTTATCTCGGCATTGGCCCCGTCAAGGGTGCCGATCGTGACGGCGCCGTTCATCGAAAACTTCATGTTCCCCGTTCCCGAGGCCTCCTTGCCTGCCGTGGAAATCTGTTCCGAGAGGTCCGCCGCAGGATAGATTCGCTGGCCGCTCTTGACGTTGAAATCCGGAATGAAAACAACTTTCAGCCGATCCGCCATGTCAGGGTCACGGTTGACCACGTCAGCAATCGAGTTGATGAACTTGATGATCAACTTGGCCATGAAATAACCCGGTGCAGCCTTTCCGCCAAAGATCACCGTGCGTGGCGGAACATCCTGGCGGGAATTTCTTTTAAGCCTGAGGTAGTGCATGACGACATGAAGCGCATTCAGGTGCTGCCGCTTATATTCGTGGATCCGCTTGACCTGGATATCGAACAGGCTCTCCGGGTTGACGACAATGCCGGTACGATCCCTGATCAGGCCGGCCAGATCCTCTTTGTTCCGGTGCTTCACCTTGTGCCAGGCTTGCCTGAACCCCCCGTCATCGATGAACTCTTCAAGGCGGCGGAAATGATCCTCGGGATGGCATATCCACCCGTCACCGATTGCGTCCGTGATGAGTCTCGACATCGCCGGGTTGCTCAACACAATCCAGCGCCTCGGGGTAACGCCGTTCGTCACGTTGCGGAATTTCCCCGGCGAAAGTTCATGAAAATCCCTCATCACCGTTTCCTTCAACAATTCCGTATGCAATGCCGACACGCCGTTCACACAATGACTCCCCACCGTCGCCAGATGGGCCATGCGGACATACCGTTCGCCGGTTTCGTCGATGAGAGACAGACGCCTGAGCCGTTCGTCGTCTCCGGGACAGGCAAGGCGTACCTCTTCAAGGAAGCGCCGGTTTATCTCAAATATGATTTCCAGATGCCGCGGCAGCACCTGGCGGAACAAAGGCAACGGCCACTTTTCCAGGGCCTCCGGGAGGAGTGTGTGGTTCGTGTAGGAAAACAGTTTTCGCGTAATTTCCCACGACCGTTCCCAATCCAGCCGGTATTCGTCCACCAGGAGCCGCATGAGTTCCGCCACCGCAATCGAGGGATGCGTGTCGTTCAGTTGAACGGCAAATCTCTCATCGATTGTATCGGGCGGGCGGCCCGTCAGTTTGTGAATCCGAATCATATCCCGGAGAGAACAGGAAACAAAGA
This sequence comes from uncultured Syntrophales bacterium, assembly GCA_964541005.1. Taxonomy (GTDB): domain Bacteria; phylum Desulfobacterota; class Syntrophia; order Syntrophales; family JAAYKM01; genus JAAYKM01. The sequence goes on from CAZIPU010000042.1 coordinate 13,635, forward strand.
AGTACTGCTGGAAAAGCCGCAGTTGTTTTCCCTCTGCCCGTTCATCGTTCGGATAAAGAACCTTGGAAATCGTCTCAGAGGCGACTTTTTCCTCCACGGCGCCATAGTAATCACCGGTATTGAAAGCCCGGAAATCAAAGGACTCGCAGGCTTCCGATTTCCAGAGACGGAGAATATTAACCGTGTCCACGTGATAGCCCGGCACCGGGGTATCATAAGCCATGCCTTTAACGACCCGCTCGGGAACCCAGCGGACACGATAGCGTCCGTTTTCGTCACAGCCGTGTTCGGTATGGCCCCCGAACTGCACATCATATGCAATTTCCGGACGGGCGATCTCCCAGGGATTGCCGAGGGCCAGCCATTTGTCCGTCACTTCAC
>CAZIPU010000043.1:0-2519 GCA_964541005.1 uncultured Syntrophales bacterium
TTTCCGGCATTTCAAAGTTGTCCGATTGCAGTCCCCACCGGTAGGATACCTGATTCTTCCGTCCGTCCGTCGAGATGAACTCCGCCTTTTCCAGGCGTCGATTCTTCGGATCGACCCAGAGGGATTCCCGAATCGTTTCCCCCGACATCACTTCAACCCGGTAAAAAGGCCCGTCCATCGTGCCGCGGATCTGTACCGCCTGCCCCGCGGTTCCCGGGTGGGTTCCCGTGAGAACCGATATCCATTTCTCCGCGGACCATGTCAGGGGAAGAAAACGGCCGAGATTGTCCGGGCCGGCGTTTCCCATGATGAACTCAGGGGCGCCGGGTAAAAAAACCTTGAAACGGCCTTCCTTAACCGTCAGAAAGAAATCGGGCGGACCCAATACGGGTATGGACTCCATACGGAGTTTATCCGGGGACTGCATGGACACGGCCAGTTTGAAAACCATTTTTCTGGTGGGGTAAGAAAGGGCGACCTTGGCCGTGACCTGGAAAACCCTTTCCCGGTTCCGGTCGTAGCGTATCGCGGAAAGGGCCGCATCCGGAGACAAGAATCCCACGGGTTCGGCAGGCGGCATAACGGATTTCCCGGCGGCACATCCGGCAAGGACCAGGGAAAAGGCAAGAACAAGCAATAAAACCGGTTTCATTGAACGTCTTGTTTCAAGAGCGCATCAATCTTTTTCTGGATTGCCGGCCCGGACGGTGAATTGAGCTGAAGCGCCTGCCGATAGGCGTTCATCGCTTCCTGATGCAGATTGAGGGCCATGTAGACGTCCCCCAGATGTTCCGTGATGGCCGCGTCGTTTGGCAGGAGGGTTGCAGCTTCCTTCAGGCACTTCAGGGCTTCGTCAAAGCGTTTTTGTTTGAAGTATACCCAGCCCAGGCTGTCCAGCATGTAACCGTTTCCCGGTTTCAGCTGAAGTGCCTTCCGGATCATTTTTTCCGCTTCCGTAAGGTTTTTCCCCATTTCCGCATAGGTATATCCGATAAAATTCAAAGCATCGGCGTGGTCGGGATTTTCCTGCAGGATGGCTTCCATCTCCCGAATGCTCTCATCGGTTCGGTTCATCTTGCTGTAGAGGCTGCCCAGTTGGTAACGGACATCAAGTTTGTCTTTGACCACGAGCAGCCCGTCTTTTAAAATACCTTCGGCGGATGCCAAATCCTTTTCTTCTTCGTAGAGAATGGACAGAAACGAATAAAAAGGCGTGAAATCCTTTTTCCCGGCAATCGCGTTTTTGATCGTTTTGATGGCTTCAGTTCTTTTCCCCTGCTGGTTGAGGATCACCGCGATACGAATCTGCGCCTGGGGAAAAAGAGAGGATAGGGCAGGTATCCTCCGGTATTCTTTCAAAGCGTCGTCAAACGATTTCTGCTCTTCGTAGGCAGTGGCGAGGAGGTAGACCGTTTTGGCATCGGCGGGAAAATCCGCCAGCACCCGCAGGAACTGTTCTATCGCCAGGTCATTTTTCCCCCGCTCCAGGTAAAGGATTCCCAGATTTTGACGCACCTCCCGGTTTTTGGGATCCATTTCCAGAATATCCCGGTATTCCTTTTCCGCCTCACTGTCCTGCTTCGACCGGATCAAAAGTTCGGCAAGGCGCATCCGGACGCCAATTTTTACAGGGAAGTTCCGGATGTATTGTCGATAGTTGCCGATGGCCAGGTCGGTCTTGTCCTGGATTTCATAAAGATCGCTGAGATCGATCCATGCAGCCTCGAACTCCGGGTTGATGCGGATGATTTTTTTGAATACGGTTTCCGCTTCATCGTATCGCTTCTGGGTTTTCAGGATACGCGCCAGGTAATAGTTGCCCATGAGGTTTTCCGGGTCAATCGTCAACAACTTTCTGAACAGGGAAACGGCACGGTCGTATTTCTTTACTTCGGCATAAGTCGAACCCAGATAAAAATAAGCCGTGACATTCTTCGGATCCACCCCCAGGACGGATTTGTAAACATTGACGGCTTTCTTGTAGTCCTTGATATCCAGATAAAGTTCGCCGACCAGAAGAAGGACATCGATATTCTTAGGGTTCTTCTCGAGGAATGCTTCGCAGAGACCGATGGCTTGTTTCGGCTCTCCCTTTTCAAAATAAAGTTCGGCCAGTTCTTTGGTCAGGGTCTCGGAATAGGGGTCAAGACGGAGGGCCTCTTCATATTCGCTTATCGCTGCATCCGGTTCATCGTTCAGGCTGAGCAGAACACCCAGTGAATAGTGATAAAAAGATTCGAAGGTGGATTGTTTCCCCGGGGGAATCGTTGTTCCCCGTTCTCCGGGAAGGATTGCGCATCCCGCAAGTACAAGCAGGAGATAGATGATGAGAATCCTGGGACATTGTTTCGGCATGGTCTGGTTTTGTCTCACCCTGAGTAGTCCTGATACGAAATTTTCCTTCACATTTTTTTCTTTCATCGGACCGGCCGGTTTTGCGCGGGTCCTTTCAGACAACATGAAAAAGAAGAGCCATCAAGTCATTGACGAACAATCTTCGACACCGGGACGATTTTGAT
>CAZIPU010000043.1:2619-14005 GCA_964541005.1 uncultured Syntrophales bacterium
AAGAAGAGCCATCAAGTCATTGACGAACAATCTTCGACACCGGGACGATTTTGATTCCCTTTGCCTCCAGCAATGGTACGGCATCCCTGATCGCGGCAACGGTACTCGGATAGGGATGACCGATCAACAGGATGGGACCGTGTCCATTTCGCAGGCCCGGTTCCTGCAAAAGATTCGTTAGAATTTTCAACGACGCCTCGTAAGAACGGTCGTTGTCGATAAATATTTTTCTTGCCAGGAAACGGACCCCCACTTTGTCGGCGGCTTCCCTTGCCTTGGAATCTCCGGTCGTCCGGCTGTCCACAAAGAATAGCCCCCTGTTTTTCAGTTCCGCCATGACGACGGCCATCTTTTCCTCGTCTTCTGAAAATCGGGATCCCATATGGTTGTTGACGCCAAGGGCATGGGGGACGGAAGCCAGATCCTGCTTGAACTGCTTTCTGATTTCCTCGTCGCTCATACTGAGAAAAAGAGCACCCTCGCCCGGCCGGTCCTTCGGATAAGACCGGGGTTCCATGGGCAGGTGAAGCAACGCATCCCGATCCCGGCGCTGAATTGCCTGTGCCGCCTGCATGGAATACGGCTGATGCGGCAGGACGGCAAAACTCAGGGGGGCGTCGATGGCCAGAAGATCATGGAGCGCTTCCATATCCCGGCCGATGTCATCGACAAGGACAGCAATCCGCAAGGTTTCCTTTAGATCCGGTGTGACCGGCACAACCACGGCATCCCGGACTTTCACCTCATCCTTCTTGGCAACCCTGGCCGGGGTATGCTTTTTCACCTCCGGTTTTTTCAATTCTCTTCGGCTATGGGTTTCCTTTGGAGGAACCGGCAGTTTTTGTCTTTCCTCGAAAAGACTGAGACAAAAAAGGGCCAGCGCCGTAAAAGCCGCACAGGTGAGAATGAATAAAATGATTTGTCTTTTACGCTTACGTCGCTTCAGATTAGTTCTTTTTCCCTTTCGTGAAAATATTCCAGCTTCTCAGGATATCAGCCGCCGCTTTTATTTGATTATCCTGAGCGAACGCCGCTTCCTCCGCCTCTTTCTTGGGCAGAACGGTCGTTTCCTCAGGCGGTTTCTGGCCGTTTTCTTTGGCCGACTTGATATGGCCTTTCAGGTCCTGTTCCCGGAGAGCGTCACTCTCTTCTTCCTTTTCTTCCATCGCTTTTGCGTATTTAAGGGTGATATCGGGAGCAATCCCTTCGGCCTGGATCGATCGGCCGCTGGGGGTGTAATATTTCGCCGTTGTCAGCTTCAGTGCCGCGCCGTCTTCAAGAGGGATCAGGGTCTGGACGGACCCCTTTCCGAAACTCCGGGTCCCGAGGATCAGGGCGCGACCGTTGTCCTGAAGGGCTCCCGCCACGATTTCCGAGGCACTGGCGGAACCTTCGTTGATCAGAACCACGATGGGGCAGGTCGGCTCGTCGCCGTCGTTCTTCGCCGAGGAACTGGTATCCATGGCCTTGATTCTGCCCCGGGTGGAGACGATCACCCCGGATTTAAGGAAAACATCGGATACCTCGATGGATTGATTGAGCAGGCCGCCGGGATTATTGCGAAGATCGAGAACGATCCCTTTCAGCGGATTGGCCTTTGCATTCAATTCCTTGACCGCTTTTATCAAGTCGTCTCCTGTTCTCTCCTGGAAACTGGCGATGCGGCAATAGCCGATCCCGTCATCCAGTAACCGGGACTTGACGCTGGTGATCTTGATGATGGCTCGGGTCAGAACGAAATCCTTCGGTTTTTGGAGACTTTCCCGGAAGATGGTAATGGTAACCTTCGTATCTTTCGGTCCACGAAGTTTTTTTACTGCTTCCTGGATGGTGATATCCTTGGTTGATTTACCGTCGATTTTAATGATTTGATCTCCCGGTTTGACGCCCGCTTGGAATGCCGGTGTATCCTCAATGGGTGAGACAACGGTGAGAACATCCTTCAGAACGGTGATTTCAATGCCGATCCCGCCGAAGCTGCCTTTCGTCTCGACTTCCAGTTCCTTGTATTCTTCCGCGGTCATGAAGGTACTGTGTGGGTCGAGAGATTTCATCATGCCGCCGATGGCTCCCTGGATAAGATCCTGCAACTTCACTTCCTCTACGTAGTTCTTTTCCACCATGTCGAGAACTTCGTTAAAGGTTTTTAGGCTTTTATAAGTGTTTCGATCAACAGCGGAGACCCTGTCGGTGCCGTAGAGTAAAAACAAGAGCAGAAGAACGATTAAGAACGAAAAAATGATGCCGTTGTTCCGGAAAAATCGTTTCATGAAGACCTCCGAGGGTGGTTGTTGTGCCTTCTTGTAAATGATTGCGAAGATAACATTCTTCGTGGGGAAAAAGCCATCTTTATTTACTGTATTTATTCAACTTTCCAAGTTGAAAAGGGCCCCGGTTTCTTTGCCGGGACCCTCTCCGGAGATATGCCATCTTGGCCGTGTTTTCGACGGCAGGGCTTCGACTATCCACCCCCCGGGATGGTCCGCAGGAATACGATCTTGTCGCCGTCTTTCAGCTTGAAGTTCAGATTGTCCTTTTTGACGAAAAGCATAAGATTGTACCAGACAACCGCATTGGAAATAACACCGGAATCTCCCTGGGTGAACCGGTCGTAGAAGCTCTGCCCGTCGCTGGTTTTGATCTCCCTGAGAAAGTCACCGATCGTTTCCCCCTGAAAGTCGACAACCTCCTCGCTTTTTCCTACCCAACCCAATTCCTTCCTGATGGTGGCACACTGAATGCCGAGTTTTATCTTCATGAAATCCTCCGTTTCAAAGATTTCTCTGGTGAAATCACGATCTCGTTTGAGTAGAGATCTTCTATTCTTCTTCGGGAAGATTTGCAATACATTCTTTCGCAGCCTCTTCCTTGAACTGCCTGTTTCCAAAGACGAGGTCCTGTTTCTTGATGAAGACCTCCGTGTCGGGCGGGACCGAGTGGGTGATCCAGACGTTTCCCCCGATAACCGAGCGGGCGCCGATAACGGTGCTGCCCCCCAGAACCGTCGCATTGGCATAGATGATGACATCATCCTCGATGGTCGGGTGCCGTTTCTGATTCCGGAGGGTGTCGCATTCGCTGCGGCTCAGGGACAGGGCTCCCAGGGTGACGCCCTGGTATATGCGGACCCGGTTGCCGAGGGTGGTCGTTTCGCCGATGACCACGCCGGTGCCGTGGTCGATGAAGAAGCTCTCTCCGATATGGGCTTTGGGATGAATGTCGATCCCCGTCTTGCTGTGGCCGTATTCGGTCATGATGCGGGGCAGCATGGGAACGTCCAGATGGTAAAGACGGTGGGCGATCCGGTAAATCGTGATCGCAAAGATTCCGGGGTAACTGAAGATGATTTCATCGAAACTGGTTGCCGCCGGGTCTCCCTCATAGGCAGCGCGGATATCCGTCGCCAGAAGACGTCTCAGCGCGGGCAGTTCCTTCAGGAAATCAACGGCACTGCGATGTCCCCGGTCGTCGCAGTGGGAACAGGAGAGATTGTTCCGGATGCAGTCGTGACGAACGGCCAGGGTGACCTGTTCCGAGAGATCTTCGTACAGGGCCGTGACTTCCTGGCCGAAATAATAACCCACGTTGATCCGGTCCACACGCTGGCGGATGAAGTAACCGGGGTAGAGAATACGGCATATCCGCTGAATGATGTCCACCACGGCCTGCCGTGACGGAATCGGTTCCGGCCCCACATGGTCGAAACAGCCTTCACGGCTGCAGCTGTCCACCAGGTCGGATACGATACCGGGAATCTCGTCGCGGTAATGCTTGGCGACACTGATGGTCTCCCTGCATTGGCTCGACAGGGATTCGTCAGTGACGGATTCTTCCGGTTTCTCAGGTGGCATCGCAGGTTTCCTTCAGGGGATTCCAGTACGGGGACATGCTGCGGAGCCGTTCGATGATCGGGGGCAATTTTTCAATCACGAAATCAATTTCATTCTCCGTGTTGTAAATGGACAGGCTGAACCGGATGGAGCCGTGGGCCATCGTGAAAGGCACCCCCATGGCCCGCAGGACATGGGACGGCTGCAGGGATCCCGAGGTGCAGGCGGAACCGGATGAAGCGCAGATACCATACTGATCCATCATCAGGAGAATACCTTCTCCTTCGACAAACTCGAAGCTGATATTGGTCGTGTTGGGGAGACGATGCAGCGCGGTTCCGTTCACCCGGCTTTTGGGGATGACTTTTAATAACGTCGATTCCAGACGGTCCCTCAGTTGCCTGACGTAGGTGTTCTCCCGGTCGAGATGCTGCGCTGCCAGTTCGCAGGCCTTGCCGAAACCGATAATGCCGGGCGTGTTTTCCGTGCCGCCCCGCCTTTCCCTTTCCTGGTGGCCTCCGATCATAAACGGGGAAAACTTCGTTCCCTTCCGGACGTAGAGGATGCCGATTCCCTTGGGAGCGTGGAGCTTGTGACCCGAAATGGACAGCATGTCGATGGCGTTTCTCTTCATGTCGATCGGGATCTTGCCCGCCGCCTGGACCGCGTCGGTATGAAAGAGAATACCCCGTTCGCGGGCCATGCGGGCGGCTTCTTCCACCGGAAAGAGGACCCCTGTTTCGTTGTTGGCCCACATGAGGCTGACGACGGCCGTGTCAGGGGCGAGGCTCTTTTCATACTGGTCCATGTCGAGGCAGCCGTCCTTGTCGACGGCCAGTTCCGTGACACGGTAGCCCTGTCCGGCCAGGTGAGCGCACAAGGCCCGGACGGCGGGATGTTCAACCCGGCTCGTTATGACATGACGCTTTTCCGGCACGGAATAAAGCGCCGAACGGATGGCGGCGTTGTCGCTTTCGGTGCCGCAACTCGTGAAGATGATCTCATCGGGATGGGCGCCGATCAGGGACGCTGCCTGCTCCCTCGCTTCACGGATTTTCCTCGCGACCTGTCCGCCGAAGGAATGCATACTTGAGGGGTTGCCATAGAATTCGCTGAAGTAGGGCAGCATGGCCTCCAGCACTTCCGGCGCCACCCGGGTCGTGGCGTTGTTATCCAGGTAAACGGTGGTCATGGCGTCACCTCTTCGACAATCAGATCGGGAGAAACCAGGTCCCGAAGTTTCTTTTCCACGAAATGCTTGAGGGTGATGTCGGCGGCCTTGCAGGTGGCGCACATGCCCCGGGTGGCGACAATGACGCGGTTCCCTTCTACATCGATCAGTTCGATATCCCCGCCGTCCAGTTTCAGGGAGGGGCGTATTTCCCGTTCCAGGGTTTCTTCGATCATTTTGATCTTTTGAATGTTCGACAATTTTGGCTTGGCTGCGGGCTTTTGCTCCGTACCGAAACGGACACGTTCAATGATCTGGCGGATTGCCTCGTGACAGGTGCCGCAACCGCCTCCGGCCTTGGTGTAGTTGGTGACCTCTTCGACCGTGGTAAGATTGTTTTCACGGACGGCCCGCTCGATTTCCTTGTCGGTGACGCCAAAACATTCGCAGATGATCTGATCTCCAGGTTCCTTTGCCGGCGCACCCCGGTAGTTTTCGATCGCCTTTTCCAGGGCTTCCTTTCCCATGACGGAGCAGTGCATCTTCTCCTGGGGGAGCCCTCCTAAGAAGGCGGCGATATCCTGGTTGGTGATCTTCATGGCCTCGTCCAGGGTCATCCCCTTGACCATTTCCGTCAGGGCCGAGGAGGAAGCGATGGCGCTGGCACAGCCGAAGGTCTTGAACTTGGCATCCTTGATGCGCTGATTTTCATCCAGTTTGAAGGTGAGCTTGAGGGCGTCCCCACAGGCAATGGAGCCGACTTCGGCAACGCCGTCCGGATTTTCGATCTCTCCGACATTCTTGGGATTCAGGAAGTGTTCCCGAACTTTATCCGTATATTCCCACATGAAGAATCTCCTTTTACGATAGTGGATTATGGAGTCGGTAAATGAATGATAAAATTGCTTAATAGCATATGTATCAAGGATACTCTAGTCAAGATTGATGAAGCTGCAAAAAGTCAGAAAAACATCCATTTTGTCATTCCGGGAAGCGGTTGCGCGACCCGGCCTCCGGCATTTTCATTCAGTTATGGATGCCGGATCAAGAGACTGTGTCGCAATGAGATTCTGAGACACCAGCCGAAGAACCCGTTTATTTTGACAAATCGATAATTAAATTACTTTTTTGGTTCAGAATGAACATGAATATAAATAAGGCCTTACGATAAGGCCTCCAAATCCGGCATGACAGCCTGACAGACTTTTTCCGGATTCATCAGGATCAGGTTTTGGGCAGAAAGCACTGTTTACAAAATGAGGAAGTTTGTATTATGATGTAAGTGATTAATTACTTTGCAAAGGTCATCATCATATGACACCAACAAAAATCGGCAGTCAGATAAGACGCAGGCAGGTCGTTGAGGCCGCCCTGAAAATAATATCGGAAAAGGGGGCGAAGAATCTTACAACGGCGGCTATTGCAAAAGAGGTCGGCATGTCGGAAGCCAATCTTTATCGTCACTTTTCCGGAAAAGAGGAAATCCTGCACGAAACCATCGCCAAGGTCGCCGAGGGCCTTCAAGAAAATGTTGAGAAGGTATTCGATTCTCATAAAAGCCCCATGGAATCCCTGCGGGAAATTTACGCTCTTCACCTTGGTTTCGTGGAAAATAACGCCGGCATCCCCCGGCTTGTTTTTTCCGAAGAAATCCATGGCGGTAACCGCATACTGAAGGAGATGATGTTCAAAACGATCAAAGAGTATTCCACAAAGTTGGAATCGCTTTTTAGAGCAGGACAAAGTGCAGGGCTTGTTAAAAAGGAACTCGATCCGGCATGCTGCGCCTTAACAGTGATCGGCATGGTTCAGGTAACCGTGCTGCGATGGTCTTTGAGCGGATTTTCCTTTTCCCTGAAGGAGGAAGGCTTGAAGCTTTGGAAAAACTTTGAGAAAAGCGTCGCAACCGAATCCCGGATCAATTCTTCGGTGGTGAGTGACCCGGTTTGAAAAGGGAAGCTTATAAACGTATAGAAACCTAAGGAAAGGAGAATGGCATGAAAGATCTGCAGGTTAAAAACAATGTTTTCTGGGTGGGCAAAATCGACTGGGAACTGAGACGGTTTCATGGCGATGAATATTCGACACACCGTGGGTCGACTTACAATTCATACCTCATCAGGGAAAAGAAGGTGGCCTTGATCGACACGGTATGGAATCCGTTTGCCAAGGAATACGTCGAAAATCTCGCCAGCGTCATTCCCCTCGATAAGATCGACTACGTCATTGCCAACCATGCCGAGAGTGACCACAGTGGGGCTCTGCCCGAACTGATGCGCCATATACCGGATAAACCAATCTACTGTACCGCCAATGGTGTTAAGTCACTAAAGGGCCATTACCACAAAGACTGGAATTTCCAGGTCGTTAAAACCGGCGATCAACTGGATCTGGGCGATAAGAAGCTGATCTTTGTCGAGGCGATGATGCTGCATTGGCCCGACAGCATGTTCTGCTACCTGACGGGCGACAACATCCTCTTCAGCAATGACGCCTTCGGACAGCATTATGCGTCTGAGTACATGTTCAATGACCTGGTGGACCAGGCGGAACTGATGGCGGAATGTATTAAATACTACGCCAACATCCTGACGCCATTCAGTCCGCTGGTGGACAAGAAAATCAAGGAAGTCCTGTCCTTCAATTTGCCGGTGGATGTGATCTGCACGAGCCATGGCGTGATCTGGCGGGACAACCCGACACAGATCGTGGCAAAATATGTTGAATGGGCAGGAAATTACCAGGAAAACCAGATTACCATTCTTTATGACACCATGTGGAACGCGACAAGGATCATGGCGGAGGCGATTGCCGGCGGCATCAAGTCCTCCGACCGGAATGTCAACATCAAACTTTTCAATGTTTCGAAGTCGGACAAGAACGACGTCATTACGGAAATATTCAAATCAAAAGGCATTGTGGTCGGATCACCTACCATCAACCGGGGCATCCTCACGGCGGTGGCTTCGATCCTCGAAGAGATCAAGGGGCTGCGCTTCGCAGGGAAGAAAGCCGCGGTTTTCGGTTCGTATGGCTGGAGCGGTGAATCTCCGAAGGTTCTGGCGGAACATCTGGAGAAATCAGGTTTTCAACTGGTTGACGAGGGACTGAAGGTCCTGTGGAATCCTGATGAAGCGGGCCTCAAACAGTGTTACGAGTTTGGACAAAAACTGTCCGGACAGTTATCTTAACGAAAATACCGGTCCGGACATTGAGAAGTCTTGTGACCTCTGGATCACTCCATTACAAAAAGGGTAAGCGGGGGGGGGAGATGAATACGAAAGCCAGCCAACAATTAAGGGAAGAGCATGAAGGCATCCATATTATGCTGCAGATCATGGAAGCCATGCGAAAACAAGCCCGGAATAGCGGTCATCTGGATAAGGCGCATTTTGCCGCTATTCTGGATTTCTTGAAAGGATTCGTGGACCACTGTCATCATGCCAAGGAAGAGGAACTCCTGTTCCCCGCACTGGAAGCCGCAGGCGTCGCCAAAGATGGGGGCCCCATCGGCATGATGTTGCATGAGCACGCCTTGGGAAGAACGCTCGTCAAAGCCTTGGGAGAGTCCTTTGCCGAATTGAGTGGAAACGTCGACAAGTCAGCCCTGAAAGGCATTTCTCGCAATGTCCAGGAATATATTTCTCTGCTGTCCGAGCATATCCTTAAAGAGAACGGTATTCTGTTCGATATGGCGGATCACATGCTTTCCGAGATGCAACAAAAGGAATTACAAGATGGTTTTGAAAGAATTGAAACAGAGCGTGTCGGAGAAGGAAAACATGAAGCATTCCATAAATTGATTCATACTTTGAATGATGTTTACCTGAGTTGAATCGGAACCGCGTTTGCCGAGCTTCACCAGGATGGTCTGAAGGCGCGTCGTTTCAATACGTGACTTGAGGTGAACCGGAATCATTGAACAGCCGGCACAATCTGACGGCACCGGAAACACAAGGCAGATCCCGGAGATGAATTTATGCAATCACCAAGACTAAAGGCGTTCTTTCTGTTCTTTCTGGTTCTGACGTTTTGCGTTCTCATCTTCGGCGGTTACCTCATAAACAGAGAAAAACCCCCAATTCCTCAAAAAATTGTCAGTGACGACCAAACCATAATCACCATTGAGGACATTCTCAACGGCCAGAATGACTATTTTAGCCGCGGCGGACAGCATATGGGGACAATCTGGGGACATGGTTCCTACCTGGCCCCCGACTGGTCGGCTGACTACCTGCACCGCCTGGGTTTGTACCTCGCCGCCCGTCATCACGGTCTTTCACCCGGACAGGCAAAAGGCTTTACGCAGACCGATTATGATCACCTTGAACCGGCCGAACAGGCACGTCTGCAAATTCTGGTGAAGCAGGAAATCAAGCCGAACAGGTATGATCCTCAAACCGGGGTGTTGCATTTCACGGCGTATCAGGCCGAAGCGTTTCGTGTTCTGACGGAATACTATACGGATTTATTTGTTAAGGGCGATCAACGCATCAGTCTGCAGCCCGGCATTGTTCAGACGGATGAGCAGGGTAAAGAGGTGTCGAGCTTCTTTGCCTGGCTTGCCTGGGCAGCGGGAACGCTCCGTTTGGATGCGCCGCATACATACACCAGTAATTGGCCATATGACCCGCTTGTCGGCAATGAACCTTTGCCCGATACCCTTATCTGGTCTATTGTCAGTGTCGTTCTCCTGATTTTCTGTATTGCGGCGGCCCTGTTCGTCTATCAACGCTACGTGGGACAGGACGAATACGATGCCTCCCGGCTCAGGCTTGATTTTGCCGAACCAACCCCGACACCCAGCCAGAAAGCCACATTGATCTATTTTCTGACGGCCGTCTTACTCTTTATCATCCAGATTGGCCTGGGGGCACTGACTGCCCATTATACGGTGGAAGGCAATGCATTTTATGGCATTCCTCTGGCTAACGTTCTGCCTTATGTGGCGGCGCGCACCTGGCACGTCCAACTGGCCATTTTTTTTATCGCTACCTGTTTTCTTGCCGCCGGCCTTTTTATCGGTCCATTCGTCGGCAGGGAACCCAGGGGTCAGGCCGGATGGGTATGGGCGCTGTTTGCAGCGCTCGTGGTGGTTGTGGTGGGAAGCTTGTCGGGAACCTGGGTTTCGATTTCCGGATTTCTGGGTGGAAATGGTTTTCTCCTCGGTCATCAGGGTTACGAGTATATTGAGCTGGGACGGATCTGGCAACTTCTGTTGATTGCCGGAATGCTCATCTGGCTTGTGCTGGTCTGGCGAGCCATTCGTCCTGCCCTGCAAAATGAAAATGACCATGGCGGCCTGACCCATATGCTCCTTTACAGCGCCATGACGATTCCGCTTTTTTATATGGCCGGGCTTTTTTATGGCAAAGGCAGCCATCTTTCCGATGCGGAATACTGGCGATGGTGGGTCGTTCACCTCTGGGTCGAAGGATTCTTCGAGGTTTTCGCCACGGTGGTCATGGCCTTCCTGCTTTCGTACATCGGTGCCGTCAGCAGGAAATTCGCCCTGACGAGCGTATATTTCATCATCTTTCTTTACCTGGGCAGCGGCGTCATCGGCACGTTCCATCATCTCTACTGGAGTGGTACGCCGACCATTATTGTGGCACTCGGTGCTGTGTTTTCGGCCCTGGAAGTTGTTCCGCTGACCCTGCTTGGATTTGAGGCCGCCCACAATCTCCGGGTCATCGAGGCCGGCGGAAGGGTTTTCGCATACCGATGGCCGATCTATTTTTTTACATCGGTTGCTTTCTGGAATCTTGTCGGCGCCGGGGTCTTCGGGTTTTTGATCAATCCGCCGATTGTTCTTTACTATGCCCAGGGCATTTATACGACACCCATCCATTCGCATACTGCGCTTTTCGGCGTGTACGGCATGCTGGCCATTTCTTTGCTCCTGTTCTCGGTACGGCATATCCTGTCCCGTGCCGCCTGGTCGGATCGGATGCTCAAATGGAGCTTCTGGGGATTGAACGGCGGACTGGCCGCAATGGCGGTCTTCAGTCTGATCCCGGCCGGTTTTTATCAATTTTATTACGCAGTGAAGTATGGCCTTTGGTATGCCCGCAGCATGGAAATCACAACCGGCGAGGTCATCCGAACGCTGAGTTGGGCACGGTTGATTCCCGATGTGATCTTCTCTATTGGTGCCTTTGCGTTGTTGTTATTTCTCATTCGGGGCATTTGGCTGAGTTTTTTTAAAAGATAATCTGTTCCTATGTGTCTGCTTTTAACCTGGAGCGAGTATGATGACTGATATCCAAATTAAGCGCATTTATGAAGCGGTCAATCCGGAAGACGGGTATCGCGTCCTGGTGGATCGGATATGGCCGCGCGGAGTCGCAAAAGCACGTGCGGGTGTTGATCTTTGGCTGAAAGA
>CAZIPU010000044.1:0-8569 GCA_964541005.1 uncultured Syntrophales bacterium
TGTATGTGCTGGCGATCGATGCGGAGAAAAACGAGATCGTTGTGGGGGAGAAAAGGGAACTCCCGGGGAGAGAGCTCATCGCCGGGGATCTGAACCTGCTGCGCCCGGCCTGGCCCGAGGCGGTTCAGGCCAAGATCCGTTATCGCAAGAAGGAAAGTCCCTGCCGCGTCACCTTTGAAAATGGCCGCGCCCGGGTTGTATTCGAGGATGATCAGGAAGCCATCACGCCGGGTCAGTCGGTCGTTTTTTACGACGGAGACGAAGTCCTGGGCGGCGGCGTCATCGAGGAGGTTATTCATGGAGATCGTTGAGAAGATCAGGCAATTGAAGCAGCAGCGCAATGCCGTCATCCTGGTCCACAATTACCAGTTGCCGGAGGTGCAGGACATCGGGGATTTCGTGGGGGATTCCCTGGGGCTCAGCATGGAAGCGGCGAAAACGGATGCCCGTGTCATCGTTTTCTGCGGGGTTTACTTCATGGCCGAGACGGCGAAGATCCTGTCTCCGGAGAAGACGGTCCTCATTCCCGATCCCGGGGCGGGGTGCCCTATGGCGGACATGATCACCGCCGCGGAATTGAAGACGTTGAAAGCGGCGCATCCCGGGGCGGCGGTTCTCTGCTACGTCAATACCACGGCGGAGGTGAAAGCCGAGTGCGATCTATGCTGCACGTCGGCCAACGCGGTGCGCATGGTCCGGGAGGTCCTGGCCGACCGGGACGAAATCATCTTTGTACCCGACAAGCACCTGGGCGATTTCGTGATGGAGAAAACGGGTAAGGAAATGATCCTCTGGCAGGGATTCTGCCCCACGCATGCGAGAATTCTGCCGGATCATATCCTGGAACAGAAGCGGCTTCACCCGGATGCGGCGGTGGTTTCCCATCCCGAATGTTCCCGGGCGGTGCGTCACCTTTCCGACCAGGTGCTCTCCACGGAAGGGATGTGCCGGTTTGTCAAGCACAGCGATGTGCGGGAGGTGATCGTGGCGACGGAACTCGGTATCATCCACCGCATGAAAAAGGAGAATCCGGGGAAGGTTTTTTATGGCGCCTCGGAACGTGCGATCTGTCCGAACATGAAGAAGATCAATCTGGAGAAGGTCCTCTGGTCCCTCGAAGACATGACCCATCAGGTGGATGTGCCCCGGGATATTTCACTCAGGGCGCGGGCGAGTATCGATCGAATGTTGATGTACAGCGGGTAGGGGAACATGCCATCAAGAGACCGCGGTCCCGTGAGAATGCAATATCCGGGACCTCAACAACATTCGAACAGAGGATAAAATCATGAATAAAATACAAAAATCATGGAGAACCGAGACACTGGCCCTCCACGGCGGACAGGATCCGGACCCGGCAACGGGGGCGCGGGCGGTCCCTATTTACCAGACGACGTCCTATGAATTCAAGGATACGGAACACGCGGCAAACCTCTTCGCCCTGAAGGAATTCGGCAATATTTACACCCGGCTGATGAATCCGACGACGGACGTTTTCGAAAAAAGGATGGCCCTGCTGGATGGGGGGATCGGCGCCCTGGCCGTGGCGAGCGGCGCGTCGGCGATTACCCTTTCCCTGCTGAACATCGCCCAGGCGGGAGACGAGATCGTCTCGACGGAAAATCTCTATGGTGGAACGTACAATCTCTTCCGTCACACCTTCTCCCGATTCGGCATCAAAGTGAATTTTGTGCCCTCGAACGATCTTGCCGCCCTGGAAAGGGCGATCACCGGCAAGACGAAAGCCGTTTACGCCGAGTCCGTCGGTAATCCGAAGCTCGATGTGGCCGACCTGGAGGGCATTTCCGCCATTGCGCGCCGTAATGGAATTCCCTTTATTCTTGACAACACCGTGACGCCCTACACGCTGCGTCCCATTGACCACGGCGTGGATATCGTCGTCTACTCGGCGACGAAATTCATCGGCGGGCATGGAACCTCCCTGGGGGGGCTGATCATCGATTCGGGTCAATTCGACTGGACGAACGGCAGGTTTCCCCTCATCGCCGGTCCCGATCCGAGCTATCACGGGGTGAACTTCGTGGAGCACCTGGCCCCCCTGGGGAACCTGGCCTATATTGTCAAGGCCCGGGTGACGCTCCTGCGGGACCTGGGGCCGGCTCTGTCACCCTTTAATGCCTTTTTGCTCCTGCAGGGCCTGGAAACGCTCCATCTGCGCATTCCGCGGCACGGGGAAAACGCCCTGGCGACGGCGGCCTTTCTGGAGAAGCACCCCCTGGTGAATTGGGTGAACTATCCCGGGCTGCCGTCGAGCCCCGAAAAAGAGCGGGCGGACAAGTATCTGAAGAAAGGGGCGGGGGCCATGATCGGCTTCGGCATCAATGGTGGGCTGGAAGCGGGGAAGAAATTCATCGAATCGCTCAGGCTCGTGTCTCACCTGGCCAACGTGGGGGACGCCAAGACCCTGGCGATTCAGCCGGCGACGACGACCCATCAGCAGCTTTCTCCGGAGGAACAGCGGGCGGCAGGGGTGACGCCCGATTTTATCCGCCTGTCCGTCGGACTGGAACATATCGACGACATCCTGGATGACATCGAACAGGCTCTTTTGAAAGCCGGGAGGTGAGACATGGGAAAGATATATGAAGACATCACGAAGACCGTCGGCAGAACGCCGATCGTGCGGATCAACCGCCTGAACGGGGCAGGCGGCGCAACGGTTCTGGCTAAACTGGAATCTTTCAACCCCCTGTCCAGTGTGAAGGACCGGATCGGCGTTGCCATGATCGAGGCGGCGGAGCAGTCCGGGCTGATCGGGCCGGGGACGGTCGTCATCGAGCCGACAAGCGGCAACACGGGGATTGCCCTGGCGTTTGTCTGTGCTGCGAAAGGGTACAAGCTGATTTTGACGATGCCCGAGACGATGAGCGTCGAGCGGCGCCAGCTTCTGGCGATCCTGGGGGCGGAAGTCGTCCTGACGGAAGGCACGAAAGGCATGAAAGGGGCCGTGGAAAAGGCGGAAGAACTGGCGAAAGAGGTGCCGGACAGCTTTATTCCCCAGCAGTTCAACAATCCCGCCAATCCGGAGATTCACCGGAAGACGACGGCGGAAGAAATCTGGGCGGATACGGACGGCCGTCTCGATTACTTCGTGGCCGGAATCGGAACGGGGGGAACGATCACGGGCGTGGGGGAAGTGCTGAAAAGGCGGAACCCGGCCCTCAAGGTCGTTGCGGTGGAACCGGCCGATTCGCCGGTTCTTTCGGGCGGAAAACCCGGTCCTCACAAGATTCAGGGAATCGGTGCGGGGTTTGTGCCTGCCGTCCTGAACCGGTCCGTGATCGACGAGATCATGACGGTCAGTCACGAAGATGCGGGGGATACGGCGAGACGGCTGGCCAGGGAAGAGGGGATCCTGGCGGGAATCTCGTCCGGGGCGAACCTTTGGGCGGCCCTGCAGGTGGCCCGCAGGCCTGATGCGGCGGGGAAGGTTATCGTGACACTGCTTCCCGATACGGGGGAGCGCTACCTGTCCACGTGGCTTTTCCAATCGCCGTGAGAGATAAGGGCCGGTTTTCTATCCATTGACGATCATTTTCGATACCATGCCGGGCATTCGGTATGGAGGTAAGTATGGCAGGAAAAGGGCAACCCGTAGGGGTTGTAGAAACACAATATTATACGTTTGCCGAGCCGCCGGAGCTTCTGCTGCTGGAGTCGGGGAAGCGTCTGGGGCCCGTGATCCTGGCCTACGAAACCTACGGGCATCTGAACCGGGAAAGGACGAACGCGATTCTCGTGCTCCATGCCCTTTCGGCCGATGCCCACGCGGCGGGCCATCACAAGGGGGGGCGCGATCCGGGATGGTGGGATGCCATGATCGGGCCTGGCAAGGCTTTCGATACGGACCGGTACTTCGTCATCTGTTCCAACGTTATCGGCGGGTGCAAGGGGAGTACCGGGCCGTCATCGGTCCGGCCGGAAACCGGCAGTCCCTATGGCCTGCATTTCCCTTTGATTACCATCCGGGATATGGTCGAGGCGCAGCGCCGGCTGATCGATCACCTGGGCATAGAGAGTCTCCTGTGTGTTGTCGGAGGCTCGATGGGAGGGATGCAGACCCTCCAATGGGTGGCAAGCTATCCGGAGAGGGTTCGGTCGGCGATTCCAATTGCAACGGCTCTCAAAAATTCGCCCCAGCAGATCGCCTTCAACGAGGTGGTACGCCAGTCCATCATGGCCGATCCCGCCTGGCGGGACGGGAACTATTATGATGACGGCCAGCCGGAAAAAGGTCTGGCCATTGCCCGGATGATCGGGCACATCACCTTTATGAGCGATCAGTCCATGGAGGAGAAATTCTCCCGGAGATTGAAGAACGGTAATTACAGCTTCCGGTTCGGGGCCGATTTCGAGGTAGAGAGTTATCTCCGTTACCGGGGTGACAGTTTCGTCAAACGCTTCGACGCCAACTCGTACCTTTACGTGACAAAGGCCCTTGATTACTTCGATGTTTCCGGAGGCCGGCTGGTGGGCGCAAACGGATGTGAACGGATTCGTTTTCTGGTCATCTCTTTCAAGTCGGACTGGCTTTATCCGTCTTACCAGTCCCAGGAGATTGTGAAAGAACTGAAACGCAAGGCCTGCGACGTGACCTACTGCGACATTGCCTCGACGTACGGCCATGATGCGTTTCTCCTGGAGGTGAACGAGCAGACGAATCTGATTCGCCCCTTCCTGGATAAAACCTTCCATGGTTACGAGGTGGCCGATTATGCGATCTGACGGCGGGCGGCTCGATCATCGCATCATTTCCCGTATCGTAGCCCCCGGGGCGAAGGTTCTTGATCTTGGATGCGGCAACGGGGACCTCATGTACCTGCTGGTCCGTGAGAAAAACGCCCGGGTCCAGGGGATCGAACTGGACGAGGCGGCAATCTACGAGTGTGTGAGAAAAGGATTGAGCGTCATCCACGGTGATATCGAGGAAGGTTTGCGGGAATATCCCGACGGCTCCTTTGACGATGTGATTCTCAACCAGAGCATCCAGCAGGTGAAAAAGGTGGACGAGGTTTTCGAGCAGGCTTTGAGAATCGGCCGGCGTATCATCGTAGGATTCCCGAACTTCGCCCATCTCGGGGCGAGATCGATGCTCTTTTTCCGGGGGAGATCCCCCGTCACGGAATCGCTGCCCTATCGCTGGAACGATACGCCGAATGTTCGTTTCCTCAGCGTGACGGATTTCCGGCAATTCTGTGACGAAAGGGGGCTGAAAATCCTGTCCGCGCATTATATCGGCGAGGGGAAAGAAGTCCGATACTGGCCCAACCTCTTCGCAAAGGACGCCCTGTTTGTTATATCGAAAAACGAAGGGAGGAAGTAAAATGAAAATCAAATTACAGACCATGGATCCCCAGATGCGGGCCGTTTTGGGTTGGGACAAGAAAACGGAAGCCGAGTTCGAAACCCGGGGAACGACCCTGGCCGATTTTTTCCGCGATGTGAAGGATAAGAACGGCAGGGCACTTTACGATCGCTTCATGGACGAACACGATGTGATCATCGCCAACAGCTATGTATTTTTCAACTGTGCGGCTTTTCTCAGGAAAGAGGATTTCGGCCGTTCCATCAAGGATGGGGATAAGGTCATTCTCCTGCGTTCTCTTGCCGGCTGCGGAGGAGGATAGGCGGAAATGACAAGGAGCGGATTACATAAGAGGATGAACAGGACATGCTGACAGAATACGATCTACTGCGATATCGCCGACAGATTTTCTACCCCTATCTGGGGGAAGAGGGACAGGACAAGCTGAAACAAGCCCATGTGGTTTTAGCCGGGGCGGGCGGACTCGGGTCGCCGAATGCCCTTTACCTGGCGGCGGCGGGCATCGGCCGCCTGACCCTTATCGACGATGATGTTGTCAGCCTTTCCAATCTGAACCGGCAGATTCTTCATTATGACGAGGACATCGGGCGGGATAAAGTCGTTTCCGCGTCGGAAAAACTCGGCCGCCTCAATCCCGCTGTTCAGGTGCGGCCGGTGAAGGCGCGAATCACGGAGACAAATGTCGCTTCCCTGATTGAGGGAGCCGATGTGGTCGTCGACGGAATGGATAATTTTGAAACCCGCCTGATTCTGAACCGGGCCTGCGTCGACCGCGGCATCCCCTTTATCCACGGCGGCGTGCACAGCCTGATGGGAGAGGTGACCACCATCATACCCGGGAAAACGCCCTGTTTTGCCTGCCTGTGCCAGGAAATTCCGGAGCAGGAGGAAGAGATTCCCGTCCTGGGACCGCTTCCGGGGATGATCGCCTGCGTACAGGTCATGGAGACGATCAAGTACCTGGCCGGATTCGGGACGCTTCTCGCGGGACGCATGCTCTTCATCGACGGATCGGATATGACCTTCAGCACCATTCATATTGAAAAAGCAAAAAACTGTCCGGTCTGCGGGGATAAAACGTAATAAAATCAGATTAAAGGAGTCCATCCCATGGCGGGTTTCATAAAAGGAAGGGTTTTATCGGTCAACGTCGGCGATAAAAAGGGTGAGAAGAAACACAATATCGGGCGCAGCATGCTGGTCGAGCAGTCGGGTTTATCAGGCGACGCCCATGCGGGGTTCCGACACCGCCAGGTGAGCCTCCTGGCGGAGGCAAGCATTCAGAAGATACGGGATAAGGGACTCGATGTGCAATTCGGCGATTTTGCCGAGAATTTAACGATTTCCGGCGTCGAACTGTTCACCCTTCCCCTCGGCACCAGGCTGAAGGTGGGGAACGACGTGCTCCTGGAAATCACCCAGATCGGCAAGATCTGTCACGAGCGATGTCATATCTTCCACCAGGTGGGCGATTGCGTCATGCCCCGGGAGGGCGTCTTCGCCGCCGTGATCACCGGGGGAGAGGTCCAGGTCGGCGACGAGGTGGCGGTCCTGTGACCAAGGAAACCTTTACCCCTCATTCCGATTGATGAATCGTCCCGGCATCATGCGGGAAACGCAAGCAGTGTTTTCCTAAAGCAATGCGTATGCAATGCGATGGGATCATCGATCGATATTGCGCGCTGTTGTTCCTACCCTGAATGAAGGGTCCTGAACTTCAACGGTGTCATGCCCGCGATCACTAGGTCATTTAACTTGGTACATAATCGGATAATTTGCTAAGTATGCTGCCATGATTGAACGACCTTTCTGGATAAAGCGTATCGAAGAGGCCTGGCGGACCGTGCCGGTGGTCTGGTGTCCTGAAGCCGGCGGCGGATATGGAAAAAGCATGGATGGCCTGGACATTTCCGTAGTCGATCCGGGTCAATGGCTGGCAGAATTCTCTGCCGGGCCGGATGCCTTGCCTCGGTAGGGGGGAATAGTTTTCGCTATTGCAATCATTTGCCATGCCGCAATATTATTGAGCGAGTTATTTTGGGGATTCCCAATTAGAACAGGTTGTGGGGCACGACAGGGCATGCTGTTCTGCCACATCCGGTGCCCGTTATCACACGTAAATTCGTATCTTCCGTCGTCACGAAATTCGATCAAAGCAATGGTGTCGGATATTTTCCCGTTCTCCATCAAACACTGCATACATGTAATCGGCAGCTTCATATATCATCCATGTATTTAATATTCTTGTTATTTTTAAATATCTTGCTCAGCACTGCTTCATATCAAGACGGAAGAAAAGAATAAATACATCGTGAAAACAGGCATAAACGAACTTTCCGTTGGTGAGTTCGTGGTGACAAAGACCAAACTTCCCCGGTTCTTTTCTCTGACCGATTTTCTCATCCGGTCATTTATGGCAGTGTTTTTCCGGAATGCCGAGACGCCGGACCGTGTCGCGCTCGAAGTCGAACTCGATAAAGACGCATGCCTCATCGCCCATGACCCAGGTGTCATGGCCGGGTGCCACGGAAAGAACGCACGGGGCGACGTAATCCTCAACGCAGCCGTCGCTGAAGAGGACGCGGATGCTGCCCCGGGCCAGAAAACCCACATGAGCGTGCATGCAGTAATCCGTTTGCGCCACGGGCTTCATCTGGGTCGACCAGCGAAATCCGGGCGGGTAGATCATGCGTTTCACCCGGGCGGTGCCGGTGGGGACGATATCCAGTTCAATGCCGCCGATATCGCGGTGATCGGCTCCCGGAATGGGGGCGAAAAGGGGGTCAGTACCCATCTTGAGTTCCTCCTGCTTGATTGGTTTTTTAGTTACGTAAAGTGTTCGCCGTTAAAGGGGATGTTGCTTTCCTTTATTGCCGAATGGTTCGCCGATGAGGCCGGATCATCTCATCTGTTTTGTCTGTAACCTTGCATATTTCTTGATATAATTCAAGTAAACATTGCGGAAAGCACACGGCGGAGGATGTCGTCACCAACATTCTCCGCCGAATTTCCCGGGATTGCGTCATGGTTCTGAAGGGAGCTTGGCCGCCATGATCGTCGGCTGGGAATTCAAGGGCGGCGGCGGAAGGCAGATCTTTGAACGGCATTCGTCATGTTTCTCGTCGACACAATTCCTTATTCGTGATGGCGAATGAACCGGAGATGTCCCCGTTAGGTAAAAGAAGGTTAAAGCGTGCCGAATAAGATATAAAGTCAATAATT
>CAZIPU010000044.1:8669-13962 GCA_964541005.1 uncultured Syntrophales bacterium
CGGGATCGTCACCGCCATCGAAAAACAGGACCTGTTTCCGGATGTTGCCGCCGGTTTTCCCCGTTGACAGAAAGGGCGCTTTTGATCATAGTTGTTGAAACTTCCCGGAGTCTTCACTGGGAATCCAACAGGGGGAAAATATGATCCGGATTGTCAGCTACCTGCACCGGGACGAACTTCACGACATCATTCTCCGCTGGATGTACGATGAAGCGGTTCCTGCTGATGCGGATCGTCTTGCGGGGATTATCCTGTTCAACGACGAATATGTTTCCCGTTATCTGGCGGCTTTTGCGGAAGAGCTTTTTACCGGGGTTCACGGATCGGGCTTGGCCGTCCGGCGCATCAGCCGGAAGGGTGAATTGAAGGATCTGCTCGTTTCCAATCCGCCTTATCGAAACGAGCGGATTGACCTGTTGATCCGGCAATATCAGGATCATCCGGGCCGTTTTTACCGGGAAACGCCTTTTGTGGGGACCGTGTTTCTCAAGGGGGAAACGGGGTGCGAATTTTTCGTGGGGTCGACACGCATCAAGCGGATCCGACGCCTGGCGGAAAAGAGCGCCCGCCTGATCACGGACCAGATCTTTCACAGTATCAAAAAGCAGGCGGATACGCTGGCGGACGAGCGGGCCCGGCAGTTGGGGGTTTCCCGGTTCCAGTTGGTGACGCCTCCGGAAGAGATGGTCGAAGAATTTCTCGAAGCGGAGAACCGTGTCATTGCAAAACTGGCTGCCCATCAACCCCTGGAGAATATGCCCGTCCTCAAGATAAATGACGTTGCCGGTTTGAAGATCATCGTGGAGGACGACGGCCATGAAAGACTGATGAACCACCTCCGATCCATGGATGGCTGCGAGGTCATCGAGCAGGAGCGGCATGAGGGCAGCTACAATGCAACGAACCTGATTGTCAGCTTTCGTCCGCCCCGGGAACGCGTCCTCGGTATGGGGCCGGCCGGTGAACATCTACTGCCGCGGATGGGATACAGCGGAATGACAAAAGAACGAATCGAAGCCGCATTCCGTGATTTCGTTCTCGACGGAGAACCGGATGTTTGCCTGGAGGTCATTGTCATCAATTACCAGGAAAACCTCGAAAGCGAGATCGGCCGTTGCATCCATGAAGACCGGATCATCGAGCAGCGCCGGGGAAAACAGTACTGGGGGCATCTGGCAAAGAATATCGAATACCTGATGGAATACCTCTTCAGCTTCCCTTCATCCGGCCGCGCGGAGTTGGGGGAGCTTCCCATCAAGCTGTGGAACCGCTACCTTCCGGATTATTTCGACGAGGTCATGAAACAGCTCTTTCATATCCGGGATCAGGTCGTTGATCCGAATCGGCCTGTCGATTTCCGGGGCCGCGTTCTGCTTGCCCAAAACGGGGGAAATTTGAAAAAAAACGGTTGAGTACGAAAGGGGAAAATGCTATCTACGGCAAAATTTTCCATGAAAGACAATCATGCTGCATTTATTCATCCGATTGATTCTGGGCGCCATCCTGTTGTGCTTCATCGTTGTGTTCCGTCCTCTTCCCATTTCTCTTCCGGGTACCTTACCGGATGATCCGGCAATGGAGGATCTGGGTCGCGTCGTTTATCCCAGCCTGAAGAATATTTCCTGGCGATCCCATTTCATCATGCCCGATGAAAGCCTGGAACGCCTGTTCGGTGATAAATGGGTGCATGTGGCCAGATTCAACCGAATCGACCGGCGACATGCTTATCCGGGGATGACCATCAAGGTGCCGGTGAACATGGCGGATATTATCGACTATACGCCAATGCCGCAAATGTATGAGAAGGCCAAGCCTTTTCGGAAGTATATCCTGGTGAACATAACCGAGCAATGGCTTGGGGCATACGAAAAAGGGAAACTGAAGTTTTCCATGCCGGCGGCAACCGGTAAGAAAAATCACGAGACCCCTGTCGGGATATTTCGCGTCGATGCCCGGGACCGGAATCATTTTTCATCTCTCTATGATACGGACGACGGCAAAACGAAATATCCCATGGACTACGCCATCCGTTTTTACGTCGGACCCGATGATGTTGCCTACTGGATTCATGCCCGTGATCTGCCCGGGAAACCGGCTTCCCACGGTTGTATCGGCGTTTTCGACGAAGAGATGCAGAAAAGGGCCTATGAAATGTCTTACGTGCCGGTTCTGAAAGATGCGCAGAAGCTTTACGCGTGGGCAGTAGGCGGAGCGGAAAACGGTCTTGATTCGGGAAGGCTGGAACTGCTGGAAAAAGGACCTGTTGTTGAAGTGATCGGTCCCCTGCCCGTGTACCTGCCGTTTCCGTGGGAACGCTAACTTGCTGTAGAGAAAAGGGAAAAGTCCAATTGAAGTCGTTACTTAAGAAATTTTTCAATTGACTTCAGGGGGTAAAACTGATAGGAAGTGACCCATCAAAATCGCCTGTCGATTTGATGGCGAACAGTTTAGGAGGCAAAAGAGATGGATGATCAGCATATTTTATGGTTTGACGAAATAGAATTGAAGGATATCCCCCAGGTGGGTGGGAAAAACGCTTCCCTGGGTGAAATGAGAAGGGAGTTGACCTCCAAAGGGGTGAGCGTTCCCGACGGGTACGCCGTCACGGCCGCCGCCTACCGTTACCTGCTTGAGTCCGCGGGGATCGGGTCGGAAATCAAAAATATACTTGCGGACTTGGATACTCACGACATGGATAATCTTCGTGGAAAGGGGCAACAGATCCGGTCTCTTATCTATAATGCGAAGCTTCCCGACGATCTTCGTGACGATATTATCAAAGGGTATGCCCGCCTCTGTGAAGAATACGGGGAAGATACGGATGTCGCCGTCCGGAGTTCCGCCACGGCGGAAGACCTTCCGGATGCCAGTTTTGCCGGTCAGCAGGAAACCTTTCTGAATGTCAGGGGTGAAGAGGCCCTGATCGACGCGTGTAAAAAATGTTTTGCATCCCTGTTCACCGACCGGGCCATATCGTACCGGGTGGACAAGGGGTTCGATCACCTCACGATTGCTCTTTCCATCGGGGTGCAGAAGATGGTTCGCTCCGACCAGGCAGCGTCAGGGGTTATCTTTTCCATCGATACCGAGTCCGGTTTCAAGGAGGCGATCCTGATTACGGGGTCCTACGGCCTTGGGGAAACCGTTGTCCAGGGCATCGTGAATCCCGATGAATTCTATGTTTTCAAGCCGACCCTGAAAAAAGGTTACCGGTCCCTCGTCCAGAAGAAATTGGGGACGAAGGAAATCAAGATGGTCTATTCGAATCCCGTCCAGGAAAAGGCAACGGAGATTATCCCCGTACCCGAAGAAGACCGGAGCAGGTTCTGCCTGACCGATGACGAGATTCTCCGCCTGGCGCAATGGACGGCCATCATCGAGGATCATTACTCCCAGAAGGCAGGGTATTTCAAACCCATGGATATTGAATGGGGCAAAGACGGGCTTACCCATGAGCTCTTCATCCTCCAGGCCAGGCCGGAAACCGTTCAGTCCCAGAAGGACGGCAGCGTTCTGGAAAATTACATCCTGCGGGAAGAGAAAACCCCCATTCTGGTCGGAACCAGCGTGGGTTCCAAAATAGGCTCCGGACCGGTCCACATCATCGAGTCGGTGAAAGAAATCAAGGATTTCAAGGCCGGCGAGGTTCTCGTGACGGAAATGACCGATCCCGACTGGGAGCCGGTCATGAAAATCGCTGCGGCCATCGTGACCAACCGGGGTGGTCGAACCTGCCATGCGGCAATCGTCAGCCGGGAGTTGGGTGTTCCCTGTATTGTCGGCACGGAGAACGGTACGGAAGTGCTGCATAACGTCAAGGCTGTAACCGTTTCCTGTGCGGAAGGTGAAGTGGGAAAAGTTTACGAAGGAATTCTCAAGTATGACGTTCAGCGGATCAACGTGACCACCCTGAAGCGGCCTACGACCAAGATCATGATGAATGTGGGAAACCCGGAGAACGCCTTTTCGCTGGCCTCCATTCCGAACGACGGAATCGGTTTGGCCAGGCTCGAGTTTATCATCAGTCACTTCATCAGCGTGCATCCCATGGCCCTGGTGCAGTTCGACCGGGTGACCGACGCGGCGGTTCGCGCAGAGGTCGAGCGGATTACGAAGGGTTACACCGATCGCCGGGAGTTCTTCATCGACCGCCTCGCCCAGGGTGTGGCCAAAATCGGCGCGGCCTTTTATCCGAACGATGTCATTGTCCGTATGAGCGATTTCAAGAGCAACGAGTATTACAACCTTGTCGGCGGCTCCTTCTTCGAGCCCGTCGAGGAAAACCCGATGATCGGATTCCGGGGCGCGTCCCGCTACTACGACGACCGCTACCGGGAGGGCTTTGCGATGGAATGCGATGCCATGAAGCGGGTGCGGGATATCATGGGGATGACCAATGTGAAGCTGATGATCCCCTTCTGCCGGACCCTGACGGAAGCCAAACAGGTCATTAAGACGATGGCCGACAGAGGACTTGTCCAGGGTGAGAACGGACTGGAAATATACATGATGGTCGAGATTCCCAGCAACGTCATTCTCCTCGAGGAATTCGGCAAGATATTCGACGGCTTCTCCATCGGATCGAATGACCTGACGCAGTTGACCCTCGGCTTGGACCGCGATTCGGCGGAGGTGGCCCACATCTTTGACGAGCGGGATCCCGCGGTCCAGGAGCTGATCAAGATGGCCATCAACAAAGCGAAGAAAATCGGCCGGAAGATCGGCATCTGCGGCCAGGCCCCGAGCGATTACCCGGAGGTGGCAAAGCTGCTGGTGGAATACGGCATTACCAGTATTTCCCTGAACGCCGATACGGTCCTGAAGACGACGGCGGAGATTCTGGATACGGAGAGAAAACTGGGAAGGGTATAAATAATACCGAAACCGTCAAACAAAGATTGAACATAGATTGCCTGGAAGCCGGAAGGGAAACCTCCCGGCTTTTCTTTATGTTCAATCGATGGTCCCAATTGGCGGAAACACATTTTTCCGGGAAATCGTGGCGGCGTTTTTCTGTCTTTGCTTTGGGGAAAAGAGGCATGTCCGTTTCCGGGACTGTGCCGCATGGATATTGGGGTTATTCCAATGATCACCCGGCCGGTTATGTGGGGTTTAGTGCCAATATTCCGTAACCGTGCCGAGAAATGTTGGTCATGCGGACTTAATCAACAGGAGAAATCCTGCTTTGAGAATCTTGCTGATCGAGGCGCCCCGGGGCTGCCGTATACAAAGAACCGGCCCCTGATGATGGCCTTCGATCATCATCACTAGGCAACCTCTTCTCTTTCCTCTC
>CAZIPU010000045.1:0-13801 GCA_964541005.1 uncultured Syntrophales bacterium
CCTGGATGCGCCGCTCCGGTTTCTGAAGGATGCGAAGGCCGACCGGAAAGTCGCCATTGTGGGAACCGTTTCGGATGCGAGCGGTGACAGAACCCGGAACTACAAAAGATTTTGTCGAAATGTCCGCGAATGTGCGGATCTGGCGGTTTTCGTCGGACCCAACGCCCATCGCGCGGTGCGCGCCAAGGGAAATGAAGGGGATACCTCTGTTCAGGGCTTTTTCGATATTCGTCAGACAGCGGCTTACCTGCAAACCGAATTGAAAAAAGGCGACCTGGTGCTGCTGAAGGGGTCGCACAAGGCGGATCACCTGGTCAGGATCATTCTCGACAGGGACAGGCCCATAGAGTGCTGGAAGGATCAATGCGAAAAAACCATTTTTTGCAACCGTTGCCCCAGGCTTTACACACCCTCCGGAAATACCGCTTTCCCCCGGCTTATGGACATCAACCATGGTGCGGAAGAGCCGGTGGTGGTGGGCTTGGGAAATCCCGTCGCGTCTTTACGGAATACGGTTCACAATGCGGGGCATCGTGTCCTCGATGCCCTTGCCCATGATGCGGGCAGCCCCTGGAAAAAGGAGCCGGAGGGTTCGGTCAGCAGCATGGTGTTGGGAGGAAAAACGATCCGGCTGTTCAAGCCGGGAGCAGCTATGAACAGCAACGGCGACAGGGTGGGACGCTTTCTGGAACGCATGGGCACCGGCCCGCAGCATTGTTTCATCGTTTATGACGATGCGGATCTGCCCCTGGGGGATGTGCGCTTCAAAGCCGAAGGAGGGGATGCGGGGCATAAGGGGATGCGTTCGGTCATTTCGGCTCTGGGGACGGTTGCCATACCCAGGGTGCGTATCGGGATAAGGCGATTCAATGACAAAGGCAAGGCACAGAGCTTTGTCCTGTCGAAATTTTCGTCCGATGAGGAAGCGATCCTTTCACGGGCGGTTGAGAAGGCTTCAGGAATGCTGAAGAAACAACTACGTGACCTCATCGACGATGAAACGGCCAAACCGGCTAACGAAGGAACGATTCCTTGATTCGATTTGCGGAGATCTTCACGGGTCGCGTGAAGATGACTTTTTATGAATCGGCGAGGTTTATTAACAACCTTTACCATGATCTGAAAATTCAGCGAAAATCATTTCGTCGTCGCCTCAGGCTCAGACTGAATTACTTGCGTGCGCGATCTCGCCGGAAGCGGATGGGGCAAACAGTTTTTATCGGAATTACGGGAAGCGCCGGTAAAACCACGGCGACGGACCTGGCAGCGGGCATCCTTTCCGGTATGGGGCCCTGTCAACAGACTCGAGAGTACAATGCATTGGATTCGGTGATCAGGCTTCTCCTGGCCACAGGCAGGGCAGACCGCTATTGCGTTGCGGAACTGGCGGCAACGGGGCCGGGCACGCTGGATTCGTCCGTCCGGTTATTCAAACCGGATGTGGCCGTGATCACCCTGATCGGCCGGGATCATTACAGTGCCTACAAGAGTATCGAGGCGATTGCGGCGGAGAAGGAAAAAGTGGTCCTGGCCCTTCCCCCCGGAGGCACCGCCGTTCTGAATATTGACGATCCCCTGGTGAGGGAGATCGGCGAACGGTGTTCCCGCCGGGTCGTCTGGTTTGGTGAAGGCGAAGATGCGGATCTCCGCCTGCTTGAGGCCCGTTCCCGCTGGCCGGAACCCCTGATTCTGAAAATCGCCGTCGCGGGGAGGATTTACGAAGTCCGCACGCAACTGCATGGTGTTCACATGGCGACACCGGTTCTGGCGGCCCTGGGGGTTGCCATGGCCTTGAATGTGCCGATGGAGGAAGCCATCTCCGCCATCGCGACGATTCAACCGCCCGACGGCCGCATGCAGATTGTGACGGGGGCCGACGGGGTCACGTTTATCCGGGATGACTGGAAGGCCCCGGCATGGTCCCTGGATGCGCCGCTCCGGTTTCTGAAGGATGCGAAGGCCGACCGGAAAGTCGCCGTTGTGGGAACCCTGTCCCATCATTCCGGTAAAGACGCGGAGAAATATAAGAAATATTGTTTAAAAGTACGGGAGAGCGCCGATTTGGTTGTTTTCGTCGGTCCCCATGCCCATCATGCGTTGCATGCGAGGAAAACCAGAAACGATGATACGATCCGGGGATTTTCCAACATCCGCCACGCGGCGACCTTTCTCAAGACGGCGTTGAGGGCGGGCGATCTGGTTTTCCTGAAGGGGTCACACAAGAAGGATCACCTGATCAGGATAATCCTCGACAGATTCCGTCCGATCCAGTGTTGGCGGGATTATTGCGATAAAGTGATTTTTTGTGATGCCTGCCCGATGCTCTTGCACCCCTTTGAGGGAAATCCCTTCGAGACTCCGATGGCAACATGCACCGGATCGGCGGTTCCTGTAGTGGTGGGTCTCGGGAATCCCGTTGCATCTTTACGCGACACGGCGCACAATGTAGGGCATCGTGTCCTGGACGCCCTCGCCCGGGATGCCGGCGTTTCCTGGGAAGAGGTGCCGGAGGGCTTAATCAGCAGCATGATGCTGCGAGGAAAAACGATCCGGCTGCTCAAACCGGGTGCGGCCATGAACAACAGCGGCGTCATCGTGAGGCGCTTTCTTGAACGAACAGGCGGTGATCCGCAGCGTTGCGTCGTCGTCCATGACGATGCGGACCTGCACCTGGGGGAAGTGCGGTTCAAATCCGGAGGCGGCGACGCGGGACACAAGGGCATGCGTTCCGTCATCTCTGCCCTGGGTACGGGAGAAATTCCAAGAGCTCGCCTCGGAATAAGGCGATCGGGCGACAAAACCAGGGCACGGGGATTTGTCCTCGCGGGATTTTCGTCCGCGGAGGAGACGATTCTGTTACGGATGGTAGAGAAGGGTTCCGGGATGCTGAGAGAACGATTGCAGAGTCTATTGGAAAGCAATTGAATCGAGAAGCGGGAAACAGGGGATGTTGAACCGGATGGGGCCGTCAATCTCTATCTTTAAAGGCAAAGGAGTTCCATATGAAGCTCAATGCGGTTGAAAAACATATCTCGGAAGACACTGTTCGTCTGACCGGTTATGTTCAACTCGGCAATGGTCGGGGCGAACTCACGCCGTTCTTTCAATTTCCAAGAGAATTTGAGGCGTTCGTTGTCGAGAATGCCGATCCCTTTGTGGCGGCTCTTTTGCTGCCGGCCATGGCGAGCGGGGAGGAACTGGTCATCGAACCGTCCGTTTCGCGGAGGCTCTGGAGCAATCTGCCCAGGATTCAGGAGATCTTCAGTTCCTGGTATCCCGGGACCCTGAAACCGATCCGGGTTTATGCCGATCATTTTCATGAAGCCGGCCGGGCGAAGGATGCTACGGGGGCTTTCTTTTCCCTGGGAGTGGATTCCTTCCATACTCTTCTCCGTCACGAAAAGGATTTCCCGGGACGGGAAAAGATAACCCATCTGATCTATATGGCCGGCTTTGAACTGCCTCTGCGCGAATTCGCGGATGGGCAGGAACGTCCCGTAATCGATTCGGTGCATGAGGTGGCCCGTCTCTGGGGCAAGAAAGCCGTCTGCGGCTGGACCAATCTGCGGGATTGTTTTCCCCTGGATTTTCCGAGACAATACCACGGTGCGATACTGGCCGGAACGGCCCTGGCCCTTTCCGGAGGGATGAGCAGGGTGTTGTTTCCTTCCAGCTATTCATGGCGTTACTTGACAATCTGGGGAAGCCACCCCCTCACCGACCCCCTGTGGTCAAGCGATGACTTGGAGATTATCCATGACGGGACGGGAGATGACCGTACACGAAAGATCATAGACACGATTATCCCTGTCCAGAACGCCGTGCGTTATTTGCGGGTTTGTACATACAAGCGGGGCGGTGCGGGTAATTGCGGTTTTTGCAGGAAATGCCTTCGCACCATGATCACCCTGGAAATTGCCGGGGCATTGGAATCCAGCGGGGCGTTTCCACCCACGCTTCCACGTGATTTCTGGAGACGCCTGAAGCTTGTGGGCCATGGAGATCTGAGTTTCACCGACGAAAACCTCCGGCTGGCCCGGGAAAAAAACGCGCCCGCCTGGATCATCGACGGCTTGGAGCGGGCATTGTATCTGGGCCGTCTTGAGCTTTTGAGAAAGGAAAGAGGGGATCTCGGTTTTACGGCGGATCTTTTTCGCCTTGCCTACGAAAAAACCATTGGCAGGCTGATTCTTTATCCGGAACGACGGCGAAAGAAGCGGATCAAACGCCAGCAGAAGAAACGATGACCCGGCAGACAAGTCGCCGCTGTGAAGCCGGCATTCGGGGTGAAATTGGCATTTGGAAGCCGGTATCGCAACCTGTAAGCCAAATGAGAGGGGATCTCTCATTTTTTCCTTGAAAAGAATCGGGTTTTCTGCAAAATACAGCACCGTGTTTCCGAGCCGAAACTTGCAAGAGGGGGGCGTTTCCCATCGGCCGGAAACCGGTCAGCCGGGGGTAGATTATCGGATTTAAGGTTCTTGCATGAATAATTTATCCCATTTTGAGCCGACATTGAATGGCCCGGGCAGGATATTTCTGCCCCTTTTGACGGAGAGCGTCTTTATTTTCAGGCTGTCGCGTGTCCATGCCTGCCGGTATCCAATAGGGGGGGATCGGGGAGCGTTCCCATGAAACGCCTTTCCATCCTCTTTCTGATAGACGGCCTGGGGGGCGGCGGCGCCGAAAAAGTCGTGCTGACACTGGCGGATGCGATGTCGGTGCAAGGTCACGACGTTGCGATCATTTCATTAAGGGACGAACAGGTTTATCCCGCGCCGGATGGTGTCGATCTGATGCTTGTGGAGGATCGCTATCGCGGTCCGTTTCACCGCCAGACGGAAATCCGGCGGAGGGCCCGGCAGTTGGACAGGCTTCTGAAGCCGTATTTTTCCCAACGGGCGTTCGACTTGATTATTTCCAACCTGGCCAAGACGGACCGTATCGTTGCCGCTTCGGAGTATCTGCAAAAGGCCTGGATGTGCCTCCATGGGGCCGTCGCTTCGGTTGAACTTCAGAGGAAACGGGGCATTGTCCGCTGGTTTAAACGGAAGCAGCTTCAACAAACATATAATGGACGCAGGCTGATCACGGTTTCAAACGGGCTGCAGCAGGACCTGACCGAATGCGGAGGCGTGCGCCCCGCCCGGATGGTTGCGATTCCCAATCCGTTTGATCTGGCTTTGATACGCCGCCTCAGTCATGGTAGTTGCCCCTTGCAGGGCGAACGTTTTTTAATCCATGTCGGCCGGTTTCGGCGGGAGAAGCGCCATGACCGGCTTCTCGAAGCTTTCAGATTAAGCGGCTACCCGGGTAATTTGGTATTGCTGGGTGTCGGGACAAAAGAGGAAAACAAGGAGCTTTACCGATTATGCCGCCGGTTTGGAATAGACGAAAGAGTCCTGTTTTGCGAATTCACGGTCAATCCGTATCCGTATTTGCGGGCCGCCGAAGCCCTGGTTGTGAGTTCGGATTATGAAGGATTCGGCAATGTCCTCGTGGAAGCTTTGGCCTGCGGTACTACCGTAGTCAGTACGGATTGTCCCTATGGACCGAGGGATATTCTGACGGGAGATCTCGCAAGAGGGCTTTGCGATCTTTCTGCCGAATCGCTTGCCGCACGCCTGAATGACGTTCTGGCCTGTCCCCCCCGCGTCGTCCCCGGTCAGTTGGACCGTTTTTCCATAAAAAACGTCGTGGCGCGGTATCTCGATCTGGCGGATTCTGAATAGGGTGAAAATCCTTCCGAATCCGATCGTTGACCCAGGTCTATCCCAGTCGGCAAGCCGGAGCCGAGGTGCTTTGGGGAACATTACTGCCGGCGCTTTTGCAGAGGCTCGTTTCATCCCGGTTCCTGGATGGGTAGACGATGTCGGTAAGACATCGACAAAAATCCGGAGGTCCTCCGGCAGGCAGTGGGGGGTACGTGTCGATACCTGATTTCACAAAATCATTATGGACGGAAAAGCGTTTTCACTGGCTGGCGGCCGGCTTGGGGGTCATTGTCGCCGCCTGGGGCATATGGAACAGCCACGGTGTCATCAACAAGGATGGAACGCTTTACATCAGAGCGGCATCGTTTTTTGCAGACGGTAAGTGGGCACAGGGAATCGATCTGTACAACTGGCCGTTTTATTCCCTGGTCCTGGCCGCCGGACATAACCTGACCGGTTTGCCCTTTCAGACGGTCGGTCACGTATTGGCGATTCTCTTTTTCGCGCTGAGCTCGGCGGCGTTCGTGATGATTCTCCGTGAAGCAGGCGGAAGGCGTGACGTGATGTCCGCCGGATTGCTGGTTTTTCTGGCCTCGCCTTGTCTGGTAGGCGATATTGTGCCCATGATCGTGCGCGAACACGGTTTCTGGGCCTTCCTTTTGTGGAGTCTCTGGAGTTTGATGCGTTTCTACAATACGAACCGATTCGTTTATGCCCTGGCTTGGGGCGTTTCGGTATCGATGGCGGCGCTGTTTCGCATTGAAGGCCTGGCTTTCCTGGTATTCCTTCCCTCGGCGCTTTTTTTCCAGGCGCGCCATGCCTGGCAAGTCAAGATGGGCATGTTCGCAAGGGCGCACAGCGTCCTGCTGGTCGGTTCGATCCTTCTTGCGGGGATTTTTCTGATAAATCCGTTGCTGAAGCCGGATGATTTAGGCCGACTGTTTGAACCGTTCAACATCATTGTCAAAGTTTTTTCCGAAGGGGACCAGATTCTAAAGGAGAAGGCTCAAATTTACGGCACCCTGGTGCTTGGAGAATGGCTGGAGGAACATGCACTGCCCGGACTTTTGTTGACCCTTGCCTGGGCGTTGTTGTTCAAGATTGTGGGAACCGCCGGGTTGGGGCAGACATTGCTCCTGGCCGCTTCCCTTGCAAAACGGCGCATTTTCAGGGAGCTGTCCGCTTTTCCCGTCCTGCTTGTCTTTTTGCTGGTCGGGTTCGCCAATTGTGTTTTCATTCTTTTGAACAACTTCCTTATTGCCGACCGCATGACTTCACCGGTGGCCTTTGCCGTCCAGGTGTTCGCGGCATTCATGCTGGCCGGTCTTTATCGGTCCTTCACGGATCCGGCTAAAAAAACGGCGAGGATTGGGTTCTTAATCGTGATTTCTCTCCTGGCCGGGCAATTGGTCAAAACCCTATTGCCGGCCGATTCCGGTGACAGTTATGAGGTGAAGGCGGTCCGGTGGATGAATGCGAACAAGAAACAGCATGAGCGTGTGTTCTACGACACCATGAGGCTGCGATATTACGCGGGGGAATTTCAAGACGATCAGAATCTGGATTGGCCGGGGGTGAAGCGGTTGTTCGAAAGCGGTTCCATCGAGAAGCAACATTATCTTGTGGTACATGGACCTGAAAAAAAACCTGAACAGGTTGCGTATATCCAAAAACGGCTGGGCGACCCGATCATGCAGTTCCATAACGGCCGCAGAAATCGTGTCCTGGTTTATCGTGTGTGCCGTCCCGGGGAATGCAGACAACCCGGAGAGAGCGTGCATTGACGAGGTCCTTTATTCCACCGCCTACAGGTACGGTGTGCGGGGCATCTTCCTGGCTTTGCCGCAATAATGGCGGTCCTGGGTTATTTCCCAGGGGGAGGGTTTCCCTGATGATAGGTTTTATACCAACTGTCGGTGAAATGATCGATATAAACGGCGGACGCGTGACTGCGTTCAAGATCGCGATAGAAGTGCCTCAGATCCCGGAGAGCTGATTGCTCGCCAAGGTGCCTTGAAAAACGGCATCCATCCAGATCGACCAAAAAAATTTCCCCCCCGCGGTCTTTTCCACGCACAAGAACGTTGCGCCAGTTCAAATCCCCATGAAGACAGCCACGGCGATGCAGATTGCCCGTTTCAACGCCGGCCAGGCCAAGCAGACGCATTCTTGCCTCGTGATCCAGTTCAGGCCATAACTCAAGCAAATTGCGTGCGTCGTGGATAAAGTCGCAGCAAAGATAGGATCTTTCCAGCAGGCCGAAACGGTATTCTTCCATGCAAATGACGGGATTCGGGGTTGAAATGCCTGACTGAAGTAATTGACGGCCGGCCAGCCAGGCTTTTAACGCCTTCGATTTTCTGGCCAGATTTTTCAATTTATAAATTTTACCCAGGCAGTTATAGCGTTTTATGAAAAAAGATTGATCGCCTATCCGAACGATTGCTTTATCGATGATTCTGCTTTTCCATGCGGATCTGATCTGTTCGCCTCTGTCGAAAAAATAATCCGGATCCGCTGCAAAATCATGAAAAAAAGGCGTTTCGAGCGTATGGGGATCGCAGTGAATACAAAAATGGCCCAATTTCAAAACAGGCCCTGCATTTCTCGTTACCGGCATAAAATCGATCATTTTTGCGACTCTGTGAAAGATTGATTGATCATTTCTCCGGATGCTTTTTACGGTTCATGATTTTTTTTGTGTGGTGCTTTATCCTTTTTTGCTTCAGCCTGATCAGAAAGATCTGCAGCCGGTCCATCAGGCCGGGGTCTGAAATGTCCTTGTAAGCCTTGAAAAGAAGCATCCGGTCGTTTTCCGTGAAAAGAGGCTCCGGCATGCTGAAACTCAGCTCCGCCATAACTTTGATGAACCACTTTGTTTTCAGCCATTTTTTCCGGTCCATTCTTTGAAGGTCGAACAGGGCCAGACGAAAATTCCCGTTTTCACCCTCGGGTCCGACCAGGACATGGGTGGCGTTGAAATCGCGGTGATTAAATCCACGGTCATGCATCTGCCTGGCCAGGCGGGCGACAGCCGTGATCAGCCGTTCTTTCCGAATTTGTCCCTCCGCCCCTTTCAACCTGTCCGGAAGATTGTAAATCAGATGCTCCAGCGAGATGTACGGTTCGAAACTCTCGGTGACGAGGAATGATTCGTAACGGCAGAAGCCGGTCTTCCGCTCGCCGGCAGCCACCGGCGCCACGGTCGGGATTCCGGAATTCCGGAAATCGCAGATGTTTTCGAATTCATACATGCCCGGGGAGGGGCTTTTACCCGAAAAAAAGTTGCCGATCATTTCCCAAAGACCGGGGCAGGCGGCCGTATGGCGTTTCAGATAGAAAGTCCTGGCTTCAGCTCCGGTGTGCAATTCCATGCGGCTAATGCTGCGATCGCTGATTTGTTTTACGGACGAGCCGCCCTGGAAATGGTAAATACGGTCAAAATCGAACAGGTTGCAGGATTCCAGTATGGGAACATAATCCCGGTTCACCAGCATGTCCGGACGGCTGACAAGCTCAATTTTTCCGGAACCGGCGGTCATTTTCTTTTTTCCTCGCGAACCAGAGTGTAAAGATCTGTCAGGTGTTGCATATGTTTTTCCATTGTGAATGATTGCGCCTTCGTCGCCGCCCGCTCCCCCATCAGCGATCGATCGGACAGTCTGAGAAAATCCAGGATGCGGGAGGACAGCTCTTCCACATCCCGGTTATTTAAAACGAACCCGTCATAACCATGCTTGATGATCTCGGATACGCCGTTCATCCGGGTGGTGATCACCGGGGTGCCGCAGGCCATTGCCTCCAGGCAGACATTGGCGAAGGGGTCGTAGCGTGTCGGCAGGATGAAAAGATCGGCGGCGCCATAAAAACGCTCAAGGCCTGTCTGGTATCCCAGAAAAATCGTCCTGTCACCGATGCCGTTCTTCTGGGCCCATCGCTGATGGGGCCCAATCGGATCACTGCCGGCAACCACCAGTCTTAATCTATTGTTCTGCAATCCGGACAAAGCCTCCATCAGGATGGGGAGACCTTTCAGCTGGAACCCGTTGCCGACAAAAAAAATCACCCTGTCGCTCTCCCCGATGCCGTACTGCGTTCGGATTGCTTCGCGAAACCGGTCTTTCACGGATATGTTGAACCGCTGAAGATCCACGCTGTTGTAGATGACGCGGATTCTGTCCGGCGATACACCGTAGTAATGACGTATCTGATCCTTTACCAGCTTCGAGTTGGTCATGATGAACCGGGCGCCGTTTTTACGGAAAATCCTGTTTTCGAGCCGGGTCAGGACTTGCCGCCTGGGCGTTACGGCCTTGAAGCCCCTCACGAAAGGATTGGGGTAACGCAGCGCCATCTGGACCGGGTTGATCCCATCCGATGCGCGAAAGATATCCTG
This sequence comes from uncultured Syntrophales bacterium, assembly GCA_964541005.1. GTDB lineage: Bacteria > Desulfobacterota > Syntrophia > Syntrophales > JAAYKM01 > JAAYKM01. The sequence goes on from CAZIPU010000045.1 coordinate 10,111, forward strand.
GTCCCAGATCCGCTCCATGCTGTGAACCACGTCCATCTGGAATTCGGATATCCGCCGGGAAGCCATGTAGGCAAAGGAGAGATTTTTCCCGGGCGATGTCAGGGGGAAAAGCGGTACGTGGTGCAATTCAATACCGGGCTTCTGTTCTCCGCTATTGGCAAAGACATGGACTTCATGACCGAGGCGTGCCAGTTCGGAACTGAGGTTCATGGTATATCTTTCCAGCCCTCCCCTGGTGGAGAGAAAATGCCTGCATACGAGTCCTATTTTCATTCAAAGCGCTCCGAAGGTATCCCTTGCAACCATGGTTTCTGCGAGGCTATGATTTACGCCATCAGAGAGGATGGGTCAATCCTGAATTTGATCGGAACACACATAATCCACATGAATAGGGTAACTTTTGGGGGGATTGTGATCAGCGGTTCAGGGCGCGCTGAAGATCCGCAATCAGTTTTTGCGCTTCCTCCCGGCTCAGGCCGATGCCGACCGTTCCGCCTCCCGGATGAGACACGTCCAGCTGAATCCCTTCATCCGTTTCTTTGATGGCCCAGGATTGGTCGCCGGCCGGCTTGACGGCGTCGCTCAGCCAGTCGTTCGGGTGAAACTCGGAAATCTGGATCAGAACGCCGAAGGCGTCCCGGGGATGGATAAAGAGTTCTTTCCAGAGCACGCCGGTGTACTCGCGGTAACCGAAATAAGGAATACCCTGACCATCCAGAAGTTCACGGGTTTCATCGATATTCCGGGTCTGGAGCGTGATGTGGTGGACCCCGCCTTCCCGCTGGGAAAGGAAATTGTCCAGGAAACTGCCCTTGGAGGTTGGCGTGATGATTTCAAGACGGCTCAGGTCGCCCAGGGAGAAGATCTGCCAGAAGTAGTTCATGGCAGCGTCCCGTGCGGAGGCGCCGGGAATGGCGCCCAGAAGCACCTGAAAAAAGTGTTTCGCTTTTTCGTAGTCCCGGACGGCAATGGACACATGGTCGATGCGCGAGATGATGGGATTCATCGCTTTTTGGCTCCTTAATAATGAATTTGCTGATTAACCTGAAGGCTTACGGCTCCATGGCAGAGTTGAAGACCGGACTGACCTCCGATTTCACATTCTACAACGAAGAACGGGGGCATAATCATTTTGACAGGAAGGCCCCCGCAATGGTTGATTTCAACTCTCCGATCGGAAACAGGATGCAGCATGAATTCTAAACTAAACGAAGCAGGTCCGCACTTATAAAATCCTGTTCCCTGTCCAAACAAGCCCGGCCGCCTGATTGGAAACCAGCCTGAGAAACAGGCCCTTCCCGCTGCTTTAATTGAGACGATGAAATGTCGCTGCCTGAAAGAAAAAAACTTTGCGGTCATAAGTTCATCATAATCTCAACAAACCGGCTCTTAAAGAACCGGTCATTCTGCACATACCAATTGCGGGCGGACTGCATCAGGCCCTGTCTTGTTGCGTCTGACATGGATAGCGTGCATTTAACCTGCTCGGCAAGACTATCGGGATCAACGAAATACCTTATTCCCAAGTTCTGAGGTTGGCTGTCGTGATAACCGGCCAGCAGGCCGCGATCTGACTCGACTAGTTCGTTCATGGGAGGTGCGTCGGTTGTAATGGTCACTGCTCCACAGCTCATCGCCTCAACAATGTAATGACCGAACCCCTCGGCTTCCGAGGGACAAAGATGGATACTCGACTCATTCTGGTATCGGCGCAGAGTGGCATCATCCAGGTATTCCCCGATGTAGTGGATGTTCTCCGCCTTTACAGTCTCGATTTTATCTGAGTGCTGTACAACGGTCAACGGCGGCCATTCCGGATGCTTCAACCACAGATTGACGATTGCAGATGTCCCTTTCAACGGGCTTTGCCCTGCCAGATGAAAGAAACTATAAGGCTTTTTACTACTGCCCGAATCGAAACGGTCCAGGCAGGTAAAACTGATGAATTCGGTTTTACATCCAAGCTCCGAGAAGATCGCCTCTGCGTGTCTCGTCTTGCACAGAATCAGATCAAACGACTTCAGAAAATATCGATACCTTCTTTGGAAGAATTCTTGATTGGGAATCAGACAGTTAATGCGTGCCTCCGGAAGCAACTCCGGCACGATATGTTCAAAGAACAGATTGATGTCGTATATCCTTCTAAAGGGAGGGATCGATTTGATCACCGGCAGCCGGGAGCGCAATAAAATGCCGAATTTTTCAAGTCGGTGGATATGGCGCGGAACATTATTGGTTGGTGTCAGAGTGACTTGGAAGCCGGCATCACGCAGCAAAAAGGCCACAATTTGCAGATCCCGGCCAAGGCCGGACCTATCCATGCATATGATGTTGATATGTTTCATGGCGCGTGTCTCAGGAGATATCCCTCAATGGCATCCCATGCCTGTGCACCAGTCCTGAAAGGTATCTCCATAGTGAGTTCGAGTGCACAATCCCCATAGCGGTATGGTTAATACTTGATAAACACATATTTTTCAAGGGAGTTGTATAAAGACCGCATTGTTGTCAGTCACTTGTGATAAGGCCGCCAAGAGGGCCCTTTTGCGACTTTTTACGGCTTCATCATTTTTGCTGAGGATCCTGAAAAACGAACAGGGATGAAAGTTTGTAGAGCTCCCAGTTAATGACGGCACCGAGGATGATGACCGGGCCGCCATCGGAAAACATGACGTAGACGCCCGTCGAGGCAGACGGGGTTTTGTCCCCGACGAGGATTTGATAGGTTTTTTGCGTAAGGTCCGTGAGCGTGATCCGTGCCGTCGGTTCCTGCAGACCGTATTGAGAAAGCATGGCCGAATGGACGGGGAAATGATCGATTTCCGTCAGGTTCGTGACGGCTTCGATGAAGTCGTTGATTTTCTCGGCGGCTTTCTTTCCTTTTTCTCCCTCGACGATGTTCCATGAGCCATCCGTGTCCTTCACGCAATGAAACGCCAGACCTTCCCGGGTGGTGACCTGCACTCCGTGGATATCGGCGGCCTTCAGGGGGAGAAAACGTTCTCCCTGGAGGGGACCTCCCTGATCCGGTGTTTCTCCTTCAAAAACGAGGTAGAAAATCAACAGGACCGAAAAAAGGACAGCGGCGATGAGAATCGGTTTCTTCAACTTTTCTGTCTTCTCCTCCATGCGACGACAATGCCGATAGCCAGGATCAAGGCGGGTTGCATGATGACGACGCCGATAAAAATCATCCGGGCGTGGATGGGTGACAGGATCAGGGGGGATTTATCCCCTCTCGACAGGTTCTTCTTGATGACGATGAGCGGCTTGTCCTCCGTCAGGTAACGGACCGTGTTCATGAAGAGGTCCTTGTTGCCTGCCAGGGTGACAAACTGGTTTGTCATGAATTCGGAAGATCCGAATACGACGAGCTGTCCCTTCATGGATTCGCCCTGGACTTTGTGCCGATCCGCCTCCCCGGAGACTTCCACAACCACCATGAGCGGAACGGGGCCCTTCAGATCCTTATCCGGGTCGTAACGCACTTCCCCCTTTTCCGCCAGGGCAATGTCCTTTTCGGCCCAGCTGCGGTCGCTGCTCAGGGCTAACGGGGATACGCTGATTCCGGGTGTACCGGCATCGCCCTTCCCAACCGATCTGGCCATGGGGAATACGGTGGGTATGGTGAACTTGTCCGTGATGGGGTGGTCCAGGTAGGACTGCACAATGGGGATGAGCGGTCCCTTTG
>CAZIPU010000046.1:0-13661 GCA_964541005.1 uncultured Syntrophales bacterium
TTTCAATCGTCAAGCTATACGAAACGCCGGAGGGGTGTCAACGAAATACTGGCCGAAACTTGACCATCAGGACAGTCGGGATGCCGGCCGGCGTTAATTCCCTGGGTTCGAGATCGATAAAGCCGGCTTTCCGATAAAGATGTCTCGCCGGCATGCCTTCCTTACAGCCCGATGCGAATGTCTGCACATACACGGGGTCTTTCTCGGGGAAACAGGATAATGCATGGGACAGCAGAAACGATCCGATTCCGCGACCCCGGGAAGACGCGGAAACGGCCAACCAGGCAATCGCATTCGGTGATCGGGAGATCAAAATTCCCCCTTCAAGAAAAGTTTGGCCACCGCTACTGACTTTTTTCACACAAAAAGCGCGGGATTCCGAAATGGCCGATTTGAGGGCATTCTGAAATTCATGAACCTCGCACATGGGGCCAAACAGATGCTCCACCTCGCCTGCAAGCGTCAGCCAGGCGCCGAAATCACCCGGCATCGAAATTTGAATCATGTGAGTGTCTTGAAGCGGTTGCTTCACGTGAGATCACCGTTGTTTTGAATTGAGAAGGCTTCTCTTCAACAAGTTTGAACCCCCGGTTCCGCCAAAGCTGGAGGAGCCCGCCCTCTCATCAGCCATGGCCATTGGCGTCATATACCCTGCGCATATGATCAGCCGGACATCTTTCATCGATTGGTGTTGGATATCAGACGAACCGCGCCGGGATAACCTGCGTGACACCCTGGAGTTGGCTCACCATGCTCCCGGGCCAATTCTGTATTGCGTCCTTTTCGCGTAAGTCCCGCAACCTTGCGGGAGAAAACCGATGCATACCCGATATGATAACCAGGACATCGGCGATACCGTCCTGCCATGGCCAATCCCGGTTTACTGCCGGCCGGATGACCTTTTTCCGGCCAGCTCTTCCAGCAGCCGGTAGAATATCTGTCGTGCCTGATCGTCGTTCAGGATGCCTACGTGAGACGCATTGAAGCCGTAGGTCCTGTGAGCAGAAAATTGTATGCGATGCTCCAGTTGACTTTGCAGGGTGATGGTGCCGTCGCTGCTGTCGCCCGTTTCGTAACCGAAGAAAAGGTGAAAAGGAATTTCCCCGGCTGCCGGTCCCTGATAGAGCCTCTCGAGAAAAGGACTGCCCGGAGCCACATCACGCCACGCAGGCAGCACGGCAGGCGCACTGTCAACCGCCTTCTTCGCCGCTTCCACGCCGCCGTACGGGGTATTAAAGGAAATGTACCCTTTCAGATAAGACGGCGCACCGTTTCGGCATAATTCGTTGAGTGCGGACAGGCTTACCAGACCGCCCATGCTGTGGGCGACCACAATCGCTCTTTTCAGATGAAAATGTTTATCTTCCCCTAAAACCCATAAGATGTCGGTAAGGAACGATCCCAGTTTTTGCAGGGGCAAGCCTGTTGCATAGAAGTAAAACCACGGTTGATAGCGCGTCCTGTCGAGGCCCTCCACGAGATACTTGAAATCCCTCGGCGTGCCCGCTACCCCGTGGACAAAAATGACCATGGTTTTATCGGGATCGAACTTTTCCAGGGAAAACATGAAGCGCTGCGTATGGGCGAAAAATTTCTGGGGATCGTACATGCCCATCTCCCCGTATTGAGGATCGAAGAATCCATCATCCAGGGAGGCAAATGCATAATCCTGCTGTCTTACCCGAACTTTGATGGGAAGGTCCGCCGTAGCCGGGTTATTCACATCAAGGGTGAAGGCGGGGCCATAGAAGGTCAGGCCGTCTTTGACTTTTTCTTTTCTGATATGAACCGGTGTGTCTCGTGTCTGCCCGATCATTTCATCGGCATCGAAATAGCCGTTCCCGTTCAGGTCGCCAAAAAAATAGAGATCATAATCCCCTTCCGGCAGGAAGGCCTGATAATAGAGAACCGGTGTTTGCAGGATCCTTTCCACCACGATTTCCCGTTTCCGGAACATGTCCGTAACCGCCACGACAAGCACAGGCCCTTCATATTCCGTCTTCTGCGCCACCGGACCCGCCAGCATAAAGCCGTCTCCCGGATGAAGTTCCCTCAACAGTTTCGCAGTCGGCTCAATGCTGTATGCTTTCTTGTGCGTGCGCTCCGTTTTCCAGAAGTCCAAGTATTTCCCGACGCTGGAACATCCAACCAGAACCAGCGCAAGCACCGTCAACAGAATTATCTTAAATGAGATTCGCATTGTTTCTCCTTCATGAGCAATGGACATCCGTCACCTCGTAAAAAATGCAGGAAAGCCGCTATTTATTCCCGTCCGTGGCACACATTCTGAGTATGCCCCTTTTTGAAAGGGCTCATATAGGTTGTTTTAAGCTTAAAACAGACCTTTCCAAGACACAAATCATCATTATGAAAACGAAAATTTGGCCGTCCCCGATTATTTCAGATACGCAGCCCACTCGAAAACGTGATGCACCGCAAGATAATCAAATTCTTATCCCTTCTGAAAATTCCTGACGCCATCCTTGATATTCTAAATCAAGAGTTCATGGGGTCCGCTGATCGGACAAGTGTGGACCCGGTGGTGCTCCCTCATCGGATCAAAAATTACGGGACCGCAAGTGTTGTTGCTTTCATTATTTTCAGGGATTGTCCGTTCGTTTTCCACTTCCACCTTGAACTTGATCGGCGGCATGTGAGCAGCGTCAAACGGCAGATAGCAGGCTCCGCCCAACTTTTCTTCATTGGGTCCGATCCCTCCTTCCAGCCAGATCGCCGCATCCAGCCCGCGGAACAAGATCTTGATCCGTGAGGCAGTCCGTCCACGCCCGGGTTCATCACGATACTTTCCTGCGCAACACTGATACCCGGGACCAAGGCGAGTAAAAAGAACGCCCCCAGGATCGCCCCGAAGCCCCCCGATTTTTGAACTTCTTCATGGCTGCCGCCTTTCCTTTCTTATGATCCCTGTTTGATCGTTAATGAACGAAAGTGTCCCGGGCAATCCGGCAACAGCCGGACAGCGTGGCCCGCCCCCTGTTATAACGCCGGCCGGTGATTTTTAGGCAAAGAACCGATTTCCGTACAGTCTCCTTTGACCTTATCATGAAACAAAAATCAGACACAAGTTTCCATTGGCACACAAGCGGGTTCTTCGTGTATAATTTCCGCCGGGGAAAATACCTGTTTAGGTCTTGCTCCGGTTTTCCTCAAGGCTTGCATAAAATGCTTTTTGACCGAGACACAACCCAACATATGAAACAAGAATACGACCATATGCGAAAACAGAACGATCAGACTCATCGACAAAAGACAGGAAAGATTGGCGTTTTTCAATTTCTATTTGTTGCCGTTATGATGGCGGGCCTCATGATTCCCTCTACCGCTTTGACAAAGGATTGGGGTCAGATCATGGTTGCTCCGGCAAAGACGGACATCCGGGCCGGACGAGCAACCGAATCAAAGTGGAAGGGTTCTCTTGATGCAGGCCGGAAAATCAAAGCAGATTTTCTCAAGAACGACTGGTATGCGGTTTTTCCGCTTGACCGGCAAGAACGTCTTGAAGCAAAGGCCCTCGGCTATGTACATGCAACGCGACTGAAAAACGTGGATGCCATACCGGCAGCCGCGACAACCGAGGAACAGATTGTTGTCGGCGGGATTCGGGTCATTCCGGGAAAGGGAGACCGCGAGACGGTTTTCATCGCCTTAAACCGTTTTGCCGCACCGCGCCTGTTTCCCATTAAAGGGAAGAATGCACGTCTTGTTATCGATTTCTCAAATGTTTCATCTGTTGCGAATGGTCTGACGAAAACAGAGGTAAACAGCAATTTGATCCTCCGGATCCGGTCTTCTCTGGATCCGCGGAAGCACAGCTTCCGGGTTGTTCTCGATCTGAATACGGAAAAGGACTTGGTCGTCCGCGAGAAGTTCTACGAAGCGGAAAAACTGTACACCCTGGAGTTATCGGAAGACAAAACCACGGAAGTACACTAATAATCGTTTCAGACCGAGCCGAACACGCTTCGCATTCAATCCGGCTGCGTGGTGTCCCCTCGCTCATGTCGATTTTTCAAATTCCCCGATGTCCGGCATCCCGTCCGGAATGACGGTGATTACCACACCCCGGGGATGATTCTGTAACGCGTCCTGTTTGCGTAGTCCCGATATCCGTCCAACTCCGCTTTCAACATCCTGTCTTCATAATGGGTCCTCACCAGAAGCATGGCGGTCAACAGCGAGGCGGGAATGAGTGCCCAGAGGGAACCAAGGGCGAGGGGCAGGCTGAAAAGCATCATCATCGCACCCGAATACATGGGATGACGGACGTAGCGGTAGGGTCCCGTGTCGACTACCCGATGCCCCCGTGTGTGCTGGATTTCGATGACACCGGTCAGATACCGGTTTTCCCGTATGACCCGAAAATAAATGACCAGAGCAACCACGATACCCAGGAAAGCCGCATTTTCAACAACTTGAGGGACGGTTGACCATCCGTAACGCACGGCATCCAGACCGGGAAGAAGAAGATAGGGAATAAAGACGAGCGTCCCTCCAAAAATGAACGCCTTATCCCAGCTACGGGCGCCGGGCTTCAAAAAGGTCATCCGTTCACGCAGCAGCTCGGGATCATGCTTTTTCATCCAGAACATCGTAAAAGTCGAGAAAGTAAACTGGATTGCCAGATAAAACCATACTTCGGGCCATAGAAACGTCCCTGACGAACCGAAGAATGCAGTCGCCATGACGAAAAATTGTATCGCCAGTTTTCCCGCTATCTGCAGGAATGTGACCTCCGTTTGCATGACATGATTTTCCTTCCTTTATTATAAATAATGATATCGTTCTTCCTGGCCATGGGAAATATCCGGCGATGACAGACCACGCTGATGTAATAAGGGAAGCTGTTACGGCCACCCGGGAAAGCCCTTTCATATAAGGATACGCTTCAACCTGCACTATTGAAATAAGTATTCTCCGAATCCCTGCTTGCAGCGATGTCTTCCCGTTTGTATCATCCGCTCCGAGTTTGGCGAAGAAAACAGGTTTGCCCGACATTTAACGCTTTGTCTTTAACCCAATTGTCAATGCCCATTTTGTATGAGACAACAGATATAATGTGGGGACATCATGTTCGTTTTTTGCCAGGACTTTTTGAGTCTGTCACGCTTTCTTGCAGCGCAGGAAGCGATTATGGATTAAAAAAGGTGGGGCAGTGCATGCCCCACCACCTTTGTCAAAAACGCAATCCGGCTTTTACACCCGAATATCCAGATAATGTGAAGCCTCGGATTCTCCAAGCATCCGGGCCCGCTGATACGCCAGTCGGGCTTCATAAAAAGGGCTGCCCCGGATGTCTTTGCTCCTGGCCTGAATGACATAAATCCTGGGAGCATTCAGGGGCTTAACCGTCGGCAATCCGTCCACTTCTGTCGCAGCGGCCTTTTTCTCCCTGTTGTCATGGATAAGGGTCAGCCTGTCTCCCGGCGGTGCTCGTTCGCCCCGGCGACCGGCACTGCCGGGCAGGTCCGGATGAACCGTCCGGGGTTCGATCAGCCGGATGACGGACTCACCCGGATATGAGAGCGCAAGATATTCCATCGGGTTCCTGAGCACCGGGAATTTTCTGCCTATCTGCCGTTTCAAGAAAACGGTCAGGCCAGCTTACCCGAAAACCGATTACAGGATCGGCCAAATCCGCAATCATCAAGAAACATCCTCTATCCGAAAAGGCGCAGAAAGCTTAATATACCGTTTTCATTGGGTAATATTAAACACAATAAAGGAACCGAGCATAGGGAAACATTACCCGAAACGCCCTTTCCGTTTGCTGTGGCACATATTTTTGACAGTTTTCAGATACTTCCGTCTGACTTAACGGCAATACACGCCAAAATGCTGCAGATTACAGGCCAATCCGAAGCATAAACGGGCAAAACCGTTATTTTATTGTAATCCACTAATATTACGAATTATTTATGTCTGAGTACGGATATTTCCATTTGGAGGGCAAGGAGATTCCCGGGAAAAGACGCAGAGAGGCAGGAAAAATTTTCAGCATCGTCGGGCTTCTGCCGTATCATGAATCATATGAGGCAGCTTCCACATTTCCGGAAAGGCCGGTCAATTCCTCTTTCGGTTTTCGCTTCGTATCGCAGATTCTGATGTTGGAGAAATAGGAATCCATCCGATTCCGGAACGTCCTGAATGCAGCCAGTTCATTTCGGGTAATGGGCCAGCCCTTGGGAATTTTCAAAGTCAGCGGATTAACACATTTTTCGTTGATCCTGACTTCGTAATGGAGATGGGGCCCCGTGGAAAGACCGGTGGAACCGACATTCCCGATCGTCTGCCCCTGCTCCACAGCCCGGCCGGTCCGGACACCCTTGGCAATGCGCGACAAATGACCGTAGCAGGTTTTCCAGCCGTTGGGATGGCGGATGATCACCATGTTTCCGTAGGCGCCCTTTCGGCCGGCATGAACAACCGTTCCGTCTCCGACGGTACAAACCGGCGTCCCGGAGGCCGCGGCATAATCGAGCCCCCGGTGAGGCCTGCGGATCTTGAGAATGGGATGAAATCTTCCTCTTGAAAAGGCGGAACTGATTTTCCGGAAATTGAGAGGGGCCTTCAGGAAGGCCTTCTTCCGGGAATTTCCCGCTTCGTCGTAATAATCGAACTGACCGTCATGCTCAAAGCGGTATGCCTTGAAGAGCTCGCCGTTATTGGTAAATTCGGCGGCAACGATATTCCCGTACTTTCTGAATTCACCCTTGTAAAAGAAACCCTCGACAATGATGCGATAAGAATCGCTCTTTTGCAGGTCGCTTGCGAAATCGATATCCCAGGCAAAGATATCCGAAAGCTGCAGGGCTAAAAGCAGGTGCTCCCGGTCCTCGCCGATGGACGAAATCAGGTTGTCTTCGATGGCCCCGGACAGGGTCAGCCATTTCATCTCGTAGGCAAGATCGTTTTTTTCCGCCTGAAACCCCGTCGACACTTTCTGAATTTTAAGGAAGGAATCCCGGTTGATCCAGTAAACAAAAGAGTTCACACGGCTTTGGCCGTCCACGGTCACCGTGTACGGCTGCCCGGCACGGACCATACGCAGAGGATGTATCTTGGCAGCCACTTCCTTCATGGCCAGAAGTTCCTTAATGTCGAGGCCGTGCTTGGCAAAAATGGTCAGGAGGGTTTCTCCCTTCAGAACCGTATCGTGGATGGCCCGTAACTGCGACCGAACCGGGTGAAGTTTCTTCTCGGAATCGGAATGAAACCATTGGACAAATTTGAGACCCAGGCAGGTGATGACCAGGACCGCCAGGGAAAAAAACAACGCCTGCTTTTTGTTCAAATCTTACCCCTTTAATCGTCCCCCCGCAGGAACATGGACACGGCACTTATCCTTTCAGGCTGACCGGACCCGGTTATAACCGGCGCGGGAAAAATAAAAACCCCGCCATCGCTAAGACGGCAGGGTCAAATCGCTAATGCACAAAATATGATGACGACGCTTGCGTAATGAACATTTCCTATTCTCTCTGTCTGGGGATTCTAGGATTTGCCGGTACGTTTACACGAATCGCCACGCATGTCAAGAATTATCAAAAGATGGTAACTGGCCGTGATGTCCCATGTTTTTTATCCTGGAACATCTCTTGGGCTGAAAAGCCGGTCGAAAATGGGGAACAGGAAAACGAGCGGCTGGAGAAAATTGACAATCCGGGGAATCACACCGGCAACCATAATACCGGCGTTTTTTTCAATCGCCTCGCGGTTCTCCTCGATCATGGCGCCATCGGTCTGCGGTTTTTCGGCATCGATCAGGACAACTCCCAGGGGCTCAATCCCTCGATGGTCCAGGGCCTCGATGGTCAACAGGGTATGATTGATCGTCCCTAAACCCGCCCGGGCGGCGATCACCGGTTTCGCCCCGGTTTGGGCAACCAGATCGATCATCATGTCCTGTGCGCTCAGGGGCACAAACAATCCTCCCGCCCCTTCAATGACCAGAGGAGCATAACCTGCGCCTCTGCGGGTAATTTCATTCAGAAGAAACGTCATTTCGACGTTTTTCCCCTCACTCCGGGCGGCAAAATAGGGGGCCTTCGGTTCCCGGAAACAGTAAATGACGGATTCGGCGCAGTCTTTTCCCTTCAGTTCCTCCACGTAACGGTAAATCAAACGGGCATCGCTGTCCGCATCGTAGGGATCGCGGCATCCCGTCTGGGCGGGCTTGATGTAGAAAGGGTGGTAATGCCTGGCGTACAGGTATTGCATGAGCGAAAGGGAGAGCACGGTCTTTCCGACTCCCGTATCGGTCCCGACAATAAACAGATTATCCATGACAGGTCTCCTTGTTTTCCATGACTTCCTTTAACGAACGGATGAACATCGATACGTCGTCCCTGTTGTGAAGGGCCGTCATGCCGATCCTTAAAATGGCGTGATGCAGCGCCACCGTCGGGTAGCGGGCCGGAAAGACGAGAATACCGCGATCTTTCAGGCCAAGGGAAACCCGGACGGCCATGTCCTCGTCCCCGATTTCCACCCCCAGGATATGGGCATCGCCGAAAGCCCGGAATCCTTCCTGAAGCAGGGCTTCCTTCATGGTCCGGCTGACCGCGGCCAGCTTTTCCCTTTCCGGGTCCGCTTTCCGGACAATCTCGAGAACATCGAGGGCCGCCCCGGCATGAGATGGGGGAAGGGTCGTTGTGAACATGAGGGGTGCGGAAAAATTGATGAGGTATTCCTTCATTCTTTCCGGAAGGAGAACGAAGGCACCGAAAAAGCCGAAGGCCTTCCCGAAGGTTCCCACGGCGATGTCAGCGACGCCGCCGGCAAGACCTTTTCCGCCTGAACCGATGGCTGCAAAGGCATGGGCCTCGTCCACGACGGACAGAAAGCCGTAGCACTTCTTCAGGTGAGCGAGCCTTTCGACATCCAGCAGGTCCCCGTCCATGCTGAAGAGGGATTCCGTGACGACGCCCGCCTGTTCTCCGCCGATCTTTTTCAGTTTTTTCTCCAGGTGATCGAGGTTTCCATGGCGAAAACTGATCACATCGGCGCCGCTTAAGGCCATGCCCTTGACGCTGCTGGCGTGGATATGCTGGTCGACCAGCACCCGGTCGCCGGGCTCGAAGAGGGTGGAGAGAAGTCCCAGGTTGGCCTGAAAGCCGCTGGGATAAAAGAGAGCCGCCTCATAGCCGAAATATTGCGCATAGGCTTCCTCCGCCTCCCGGATAAGGCGGAAGTTTCCCGTCACCAGGCGTGATGATGAAGACGATGTGCCGAAACGCTCGACGTTACGGATCCATATTTCTTTCAGTGCCGTGGAATCGGCAATCCCCAGGTAATCGTTGGAAGCGAAGCTCAGGTAAGGTTTTCCATCCAGACAAACATATTTTCCCGCCCGGCTTTCGATCTCGGGCGGCTGCCGGTAAAGGCCCATTTTCCTCTGCAGGTTCAGGCGATCCCGGATGCGCTGGTCAAACATAGAAATACTCTTTCATAATGTTCCCGAAGTTTTTCCCCTTCGAATCGCTCATCGTAATCCACGGTGGAAAACCAGAAATCTCCCCTCATGACGGTCTGCCCCTGCCGTCCCACCTGCACGTGGTAGACGAAACTCCGGTCGCTCCGGCCGGTCAGCTCACTTTGTAACTCCATGGATCCCTCTTCAGGCAGCGGATCCGGCAGAACACATTTTCCCACCTTCATCAGAAAGGCGTGCCTTTGAAATCCGTCAAGCCGGCGGACATGGAAGGCACCCAGCTGGGCCATGGCCTCGATCAGCATGAACACACGCTTCCCGTCGAAGGTAAAGACACCCCGGATTTCTCCGAGGTCGAAGGTCGTGATCCGTTCAATCAGAAGAACGGACTGCAGACCGGAATTGATTTCAATTATTTCAGACATACGCCTGTGCCACGGATTGATGTAACCACCTTGGTTCTTGTCATTTCGAGCGAATGCGAGAAATCTTGATCCCTGTTGTCAGCTTCGTTAAAGATTTCTCCCTGCGGTCGAAAGGACATCCCGCTCGCAATGGGTTCTTTCAGGTTCTTTGCCTTCATGTTTATCGCCTTTTAACGACCAGGGCGGCGTTCTGGCCGCCGAAGCCGAAATTCTCGATGAGAAACACGCTGCCCGTTGTTTGCCGACCTTTGCGGACAAAATCGATTTCCGGGGCACATGGATTTTCCAGATTCCGGATTTCCGGCAGATAACCGACGGCCTGGCCGGCCAGGGCAATGGCCAGTTCGACGGCGCCGCAGGCCGTGGACAGGTGCCCGATCCAGGACTTGAGGGCGATCACCGCCGGCGTTTTGCCGGGGAAGATATCCCGGATGATTTTCGCCTCGGCCTGGTCGTTCAGAACCGTCCCGGTCCCGTGGGTCACGATGAAATCGATATCCTCCGGGGATACTTCCGCTTCGGCCATGGCGCGGCGGACGGCCCCGGCTGCCGCTTTTCCATCCGGTGCCGGTGCGGTCATGCGGTACCCGTCCATGGAACTGCCGTAACCGGCCACTTCGGCCCAGATAAAGGCGCCCCGTTCAAGGGCGCGATCCCGATCTTCGAGAAGGAAAAAAGCCCCCCCTTCCCCGGCGACAAACCCCTTCCGGTCCCGATCGAAGGGACGGCTTGCCTTTTCGGGCGGCCCTTCTCCCCGGTAAAGGGCGCCTGCATTTTTGTACGCCAGCGTCCCCCCGGGGGTCAGACGGGAATCGCCTCCCCCGGCCAGGGCACAATCCAGATACCCGTCCCGAATCCTCCGGAAGGCCTCCCCGACAGCCGAAAGCGCGGCGGCACAGGCCGTGCCCACAGTCAGGTTTTCACCCCGGATACCAACGGACTGGGCGATGAGCGAGGCGGCCGTGTTGGGAAGAAAGCGGAGAATCCACAGGGCATCCAGGTTGTTCCGGCTTATGCGTCCGTCTGCGATATTTTGAAATTCCCCGCCGATGTCCATGTGCGGTCCTGCCCCGACGAAAAGTCCCGCCTCGGGAAAATCGTCCTTTGCCAGGCCTGAGCCGCGGATCGCCTCCAGGGCCGCGGCCAGGGCAAAAGCGGCACCCCGGTTCAAATAGCGACGCTCCTTGAACGGCCCCGTGTATTCCTTCAGGTCGAAATCACAGACGGGTGAAACGACGACATCCGGATCGTATGCGGGCCGCTCAAAGGAAACCTGTTCCGCTTTCAACGCGGCCTGGATTGCTTCGGGTGTTTTGCCGAGTGAGGAAATAACCCCCATGGAGGTAATGACAACGCGCCTTTTCATCTATTTACAGAAATAAATTTCATCGATCGTTTTTCTTTTGATGGGCTTGGCCGTTTCGGCCGGGTAGCCCGAGGTGATGAAACAGATCAGCTCCATATCCACCAGGCCGAGCATCTTTTCCGCCTGGTCGAGGAAGATCAGGGGCGCCGACATGATGCAGGACCCGATACCGAGTTCTTCTCCCTTCAGGAGGTAGTTCATGACCGAAAGCCCCGCCGTCATGTGGAGATTCATCACGCGGATCTCTTCGAGCTTTGGGCCGAACAGGCTTTCCGGACCCACAAGCAGTTCTTTCGGGCGGGCGGTCACCACCGCCATCAGGACCGGGGCATCGAAGATGAACGCCATATAGCGGTTGTAGAACTTGATCCGGTTTTTCATCCATTTCGGACGGCCCGCTGCTTCGGCAATCTTCATGAGCCGCTGCTGCTCCCCGGCCATGCCGTCACGGATCAGGTCCCTGAAACGGGGCGATTTGAGGCGGATGAAGCGGATGGGTTGCGTATTCGACGGCGACGGGGCGACAAGGGCCGCCTGGACCATCTCCTTGATCATGCCGTCCGGCGGAATCTCGGGCTGGTATTTCCGGATGCTTCTACGCCGGGTGACGAGTTCGTCAAAGTGATTCATCATCGGGCCTCGTTCGATTTTCAATCTTGCTGCCGGTAAACGATATAACCGACAAGATCCTTGATCTTGATGGCCGGTCCGACTTCCAGATCTGCAAGGATTTCGGCAATTCTGCCGGTTGCGAGGTAAGGAAAACGTTCGGCAAGGTACGAAACCGGCTCTTTTCCCAGGCGCTCGGCCTCCACGATGCAGAGACGGAAATTTCTCAGATAGAGGTCATCGTCCTTCACCGTGATCTGAAACGCATGGTTGATGGAAACGGACAACTCCAGCAGGTCGATGGACTCCGCTCCCAGGTCGCGGACCAGGTAGGTTTCCTCCGTGATCGCCGCTCCTTCCACATCCATGATATCCGTAATCAGGTCCCGCAATGTGTCGATGATGTCCATGTATGCCTTTCGTTCAATAAGATGAATGCTTTTTCTCTTTGATTTCGTATCGTCGCCTGTCTGCGATGACCGGCCCATTGCAGGCCATCCGCATTGTCCCCTAATCAGCCTCGCTGCGGGATCATTTTCACGCCTTCAACAGTCCGCTCTTCCCGGCGCTTAGTCCTCCGTCCATGGTCAGGACGGTGGCGTTGATGCCCACGGCCGCCGGACCGAGCAGAAAAAGAATTGTTTCAGCAACTTCCGCCCCTGTCAACGCCCTCCCGATGGGAACCTGCTTTACGGCATCCGGCCTCGTTTCCAGAAAGATGCGTCCCCGTCCCGCCTCGATGTAACCCGCCCGCAGGATAACGGAGGAGATTCCCTTCCCTGCCAGTTCCAGGCCGCAATTGCGGTAGAGAGCCTCGGAGGCGAGCTTGGCCGCACTGTAGAATCCCTGGCCCGGCGCGGGCCTTTCCGCCGCAGAAGACGAGACATAAACGAGGCGACCCCGTCTTCTGCCGAGCATGGCCCGGGTAACGTGCTTCAGGAAAACGGCACGGGCAGCGATGTTTGCCATGAAATAGTCGTAAATCCGGCTTTCGTCGGCACCGGCAATGAGGGCTTCGTAGTCGCCCTGGGCAAAATCGACGAGGAAATCAATGGATGGCGATATCCGGGGAAAGAGGGTTTCGATCGACGCCTTGTCATTGAGATCGAGCCGCACCGTTTCATAATGTCCCTCGTGTGAAGCCAGGTGCGATTCGATTTTCCGTTGACCTTCCGCGCTGCGAAAGGTCAGGACCGGCACGATTCCCTTTGCGATCAGCATGGGGGCAAGGCACAACGACAATTCACACGTTCCGCCCAGAATCAGGCCCCGTTTTTCATCGCTGTTCCGGCTCATCCTTTCAATTTTCCCCTGACCAGAATACGGTCTTCCCGGAAAAGCAGGCATTCCCACCGGTCACCCCGGTGCGTCATCCGATAGGGGTAAAGACCTGGAGAAACAAAAGACCGGAAGCGGAATTCCTCGATCTCCCGGAACGAACCGGCCACATCCAGAAAGGCCTGGATGATGAGACTCCCGGGAACGACGGGGTGCCCGGGGAAATGATCCCGGTAGATCCCATCCCCGGGATCGAAATGAAAAAACCCCTCCCGTGTTTCTTCCTGTACATCCATTGGTTTTCTTTATTACTTTTCCGTCACGACCCGGATCGACTCATAGGTCGCTTCGCACAGTTTGTCCAGTTCTTCGACCGACATGGCCAGAGGCGGCATGAGAACGATGATATCCCCCAGGGGACGAATCATGATCCCCCGTTTTCTCGCTTCCAGGATCACCTGGTGACCCGTCCGGTCCGCCACGGGCAGGCCTTCACGGGTGTTCCGGTCCGCAACCAGTTCGATTCCCACCA
>CAZIPU010000047.1:0-10307 GCA_964541005.1 uncultured Syntrophales bacterium
TGAAGTCAAAACTCATCCGGTTTTTTCTGGTCTCCTTTTTTCTTTTTCTCTTTCTGGTTCTGATCGGAAGCAGCATGTTCTATTATATTCTGCTGCAGGAACTGCCGAGTATCGCCGCCTTGAAGGATTTCCGCCCCAGTATCGCCACCCGGGTCTATGGGGACAACAATGAACTCATCGATGAGTTTTTTCTGGAAGACCGCAAACTGATCAAAATTTCCGATATCCCCCGGTATGCCGTCCAGGCCTTTGTGGCGGCGGAGGATGCCCGTTTTTTCCATCACAGCGGATTCGATCTTCAGAGTATTACGCGGGCGTTTTATAAAAACCTGGAAGCGGGTAAAATCGTCCAGGGCGGCAGCACGATCACCCAGCAGGTGGCCAAATCGCTCTATCTCTCACCTGAAAGAAGTTATATCCGAAAGATCAAGGAGGCCATTTTAGCCTATAAGATCGACCGCTACCTGACCAAGGAGGAAATCCTCAATCTTTATCTCAATTACATCTATCTGGGCCATGGCACCTACGGCATAGAAGCGGCAGCAGAAGGTTATTTCGGAAAGAGCGCCCGCTATCTGACTCTGGCCGAAGCGTCCCTTCTGGCGACCCTGCCCAAGGCCCCCACAACGTATTCACCCTTTCTCCACTTGGATAAGGCCCGCGAACGGCAGATTTACGTGTTGTCCCGGATGGTCGAGGACGGCTACATCACCCCCCGGCAGCAGGAGGAAGCCCTCCGGGCTCCCATTCAGCTCCGATCCGTCCGGCCCAAGCAGAAGATCGCCCCGTACTTCATCGAAAACGTCAGACGCTATGTTCAGGGCAAGTATGGAAGCGACGTCTTGTACAAGGAAGGGCTCGAAATCTATACGACCCTGAACATTTCCATGCAGAAGAGCGCCAATGAAGCCATGGAAAGAGGTCTCCTGGAACTCGAAACCCGGGGCAACTATAAGAAAGAGCCCATCCAGGGTGCCCTGCTTTGCATGGATGTCAAAACCGGAGCCATTCGGGCCATGGTGGGGGGGCGGGACTTTTCACGGAGCGAATTCAACCGGGCGACCCAATCCATCCGGCAGCCCGGATCTGCTTTCAAGCCCTTCATCTATACGGCCGCCTTTGACAAGGGTATGACGCCGGCAACCCGCCTGATGGATTCACCGATTGCCTTTGAAGATTCTTCCCAGGAAGACGGTTTCTGGAAACCTAAGAATTTCGACGGTAAATTTGTCGGTCCGATCACCTTAAGAAACGCGCTGGTCCATTCACGAAATGTTATCACAGTGAGGCTGCTTCAGGAAATCGGGGTCGACTACGCAACGGCTTACGCAACGAATATGGGCATCACCTCACCGCTGGCGAGGAACCTTTCCATTGCCCTGGGATCTTCCGGGGTTACCCTGCAGGAGATGGTCCGGGCTTACGGCGTTCTGGCCAACGGGGGAAAGCGGGTCGTTCCCTATTTTATCAAGAAGATCGTCGACCGGACGGGACAGGTTTTTGAAGAATCTCAGGTTGTTGAAGAGCAGGTGATCGATCCTAAAATCGCTTTTCTAAGCACCCATGTCATGCAGGATGTCGTTGAAAGCGGCACCGGAACCCGGGTCAAGAGCATCGGACGTCCCGTGGCGGCCAAAACCGGCACGACCAACGACAACCGGGATGCATGGTTTATCGGATTCACCCCGTCTCTTGTTACGGGAGTCTGGGTCGGGTTCGACAAACAGGAAACCCTGGCAAAAGCGGAAGTCGGCGGGCGGGCGGCGGCACCTATCTGGCTTTATTTCATGGAAAAAGCGCTTCAGGGCTATCCCGTGGAGGTCTTCCCCGTACCGGAGGGGATTGTTTTCGTCAAAATCGATCCCGAAACCGGTTTGCCTGCCGGATCGAATGCGACCGGAGCGATTTTTGAGGCGTTCGTGGATGGCGCCGCCCCAGGCAACACGGATTCCATGAATCCGGACCTGCTCCCTGAGGGGATTTACCGGAACAACGGTTCCGTACCTTATTAATTTCCACCCTTTATAGGGGGCGTGTCGCTAAAAAAACATTGACAATCCCTCTGTCCTGTCGTATTTAGCAGCAAAAGTTTATTCTTTTAGAGGAAAGAGTATTCATGGGAAATCAGCAGAAAGGCGCCGAGAGGCGCGTACTTCTGGGCCTGGTCACTTTAGTTATCGTACCCAAGGGGACTGCCGCTCGGAAGCTTTAGAAAAGAAAAAAAGAACAACCCGGCCGCGGTCCCCCCAGAGGTGCCGCGGCTTTTTGTCTCAAAAGGCCGCTGAAGGATTTTAGCGGTTTTTTTATTTAAGCCTGCTGTCGAGAAAGGAAAACATGGAAAGAAGACGCCCGATACGGCAGGCAGATGGCGGATAAATTAAGGACAGATCCCTCTTTTTCATGAAGCGTTGACTGAAGAGGGACATCACTCGGAAGAGGAGGCCTAAAAAGTGAAGTTAAAGGGAACGCAAATCCTTTTCAAGGTGCTGGAACAGGAAAAGGTGGATACCATTTTTGGTTATCCGGGGGGAGCGGTACTCGATATTTACGATGAATTATATAAAACTCAATTACGGCATATTCTGGTGCGCCATGAACAGGGAGCCGTCCATGCGGCCGACGGCTATGCCAGGGCCTCGGGCAAGGTCGGCGTTTGCCTGGTGACATCAGGTCCGGGAGCGACCAACACGGTCACGGGAGTTGCAACGGCCAATATGGATTCCATCCCCCTGGTCGTATTTACCGGTCAGGTGTCAACAGCCTTAATCGGCAACGATGCCTTTCAGGAATGCGATATTACGGGCATCACAAGACCCTGTACAAAACACAATTTCCTCGTCCGCAATGTCGACGATTTGACGGAAACCATCAGGAAGGCCTTCTGGATCGCCCGGTCGGGTCGTCCGGGGCCGGTTCTCGTTGATCTGCCGAAAAACGTAATGGCCGCGGAAACGGAATTCAATCCCGAACCGCCGAAACGCCGGAAAATGGAAGTTGCCTACGAACCCGCACCGGAAACCTACGAAGAAATTCTGGGGATGATCCGGGAAGCCAAAAGGCCGGTTCTGATGATCGGTGGCGGGATTATTCTGGGCGGCGCTTCTTCGGAATTGGCGGCTTTTGCCCGCAAATTACAGCTCCCCGTGACGGGAACCCTGATGGGCCTGGGCGCCTTTCCGGGCACGGATCCCCTCTGGTTGGGAATGGTGGGAATGCACGGCACCTACTATGCCAACATGGCTGTCTGCAGCACCGATCTTTTAATCATCATCGGCGCCCGTTGCGACGACCGCGTGACCAGCAAGATCGATTGTTTCGCCTCCGGAGCGAAAATTATCCATATCGATGTCGATGAATCGTCAATCGAGAAAAACGTCGCCGTGGATTTGGCCCTCGTCAGTGACGCGAAGAGGGCCCTCGGGCACATGAATCAGATGATCGAAGAGAAGCACTTTGAAATCAATACCCAGGAGAGAAAAGACTGGCTGAACCAGATCATGGACTGGAAACACCGGGAACCGCTGATGTATGAGCAGGGTGACAAGGTCATCAAGCCCCAGTACGTCATCGAAAAGCTCTACGAACTGACAAAAGGTGATGCGATCATCACGACGGAAGTGGGGCAAAACCAGATGTGGACGGCCCAATTCTATCATTTTGACCACCCCCACACCTTTATCTCTTCCGGAGGACTCGGAACCATGGGATACGGGTTGCCTGCGGCCATCGGCGCTCAATGCGCCCTGCCGGACAAACTCGTGGTCGATATCGCCGGAGACGGCAGCATCCAGATGAACATCCAGGAAATGGCGACCGCCGTTCAGGAAAATCTACCGATCAAGGTGGTTCTGTTGAATAACGGGTTCCTGGGAATGGTTCGGCAATGGCAGGAGCTTTTCTACGAAAGACGGTATTCCCAGACCGACATGACCTATCAGCCTGATTTTGTAAAACTGGCCGAGGCCTACGGATGGGTTGGTTTGAGAACCGACAGTCCGGCGGAGGTGGCGGATGTTTTAAAGCAGGGAATCAGCACACCCCGGCCGGTTTTGATGGATTTCCGGGTGGACCGGGAGGAAGGCGTTTATCCCATGGTGCGCCCCGGTGCGGGAATCAGCGACATGGCCCTGTACCCGCGAAAGAAATGCACGTAAGCAATTGGTAAGAGGATAATATTATGGAAAGTAAAGAGCACATCATCTCGCTGCTGGTGAAAAACGAGCCCGATGTTCTGGCCCGCATTGCGGGGGCACTCGGAGGAAAGGGCTACAACATCGAAAGTCTCTGCGTGAACGCCACGGCGGATTACAACGTATCCAAGATCATTCTGACGACCCGGGGAAACCAGGCGATCTTAAACAGAATCGAAAAGCTGCTCAACAAGCTGATCGATGTGATCCAGGTGGACGTCGTGAATCAGGACCGGTTTGTCCAGAAGGAACTGGCCCTCGCGAAAATCAGGATTTCCGAAGAATACCGATCGAAAATCGCCGTGGATATTGACAGTTACAAATGGAAAGTTGTATGGCTGAACGGTGATTATCTGATTCTGGAAGTAACTGCAGACCAGGACGAAATGGATGAGATACTCCGTCATCTGTCCGAACTGGGCCTGGTCGAATACACCCGGACAGGCACCATTGTTATAGAACGTTAGAAGAATGGCCCGCCGCGGCAAAAAACAGGCGGCGGAAAAGAGAAACAGCAGAAATCTATCGATAATTGTTGATAAACAAGGAGGAAGGGTATGGCAAAAATCAATTTTGGCGGCGTTTGGGAAGATGTAACAACTCTGGAGGAATTCCCTCTGGCAAAGGCGAAAGAGGTCCTGAAAAATGAAACGATCGCCGTCATCGGTTATGGGATACAGGGCCGCGGGCAGTCTTTGAATATGCGGGATAACGGCATACGCGTCATTGTCGGCGAAGGCGATTATTCATGGAACAAGGCGATCGAAGACGGTTTTGTCCCTGGGGAGACCCTGTTTTCACCCATTGAGGCGGCAAAAAGGGCAACCATCATCCAGTACCTGCTCTCCGACGCCCAGCAGAAGGAAATGTGGCCGGAAATCAAGGCCTGCCTGAAAGAAGGCGACGCCCTGTACTTCTCCCACGGTTTCTCCATCGTCTACAAGGAGCAAACCGGCGTCATTCCACCTCCCAATGTCGATGTGATCCTCGTGGCTCCGAAGGGTTCGGGAAGGACCGTCCGGACGAATTTCCTGGACGGCAGCGGAATCAATTCCAGCTTCGGTGTATTTCAGGATTTCACGGGACGCGCCATGGAGAGAACGCTGGCGGTCGGCATTGCCATCGGTTCCGGGTACCTCTTCCCCACCACGTTCGAAAAGGAAGTGTTCAGTGACCTGACGGGAGAAAGAGGCGTCCTGATGGGCTGCCTGGCGGGTGTCATGGAAGCCCAGTACAATATCCTGCGGGAAAACGGGCACAGTCCGTCCGAAGCCTTCAATGAAACGGTGGAAGAGCTGACCCAGAGCCTGATCCGCCTGGTCGCGGAAAACGGCATGGACTGGATGTATGCCAACTGCAGCACAACGGCCCAGCGGGGCGCCCTGGACTGGAAGGATCGTTTCCGCGATGCCGTGGCCCCGGTTTTTGCCCAGCTGTACAAGAGCGTCCTGACCGGCGAGGAAACCCGCATCGTCCTGGAGGCGGGCAACTCACCCGATTACCGGGAACGCCTGCAGAAGGAACTGGAAGCCATCCGCGACAGCGAGATGTGGCAAGCCGGTGCGGCCGTCCGGGCACTTCGCCCCGAACGGAGGAAATAGCTTTGATCCTGATCTGAAGGGAGAAACGATGCGAAGTGACCTGATGAAAAAGGGCCTGGAACGGGCCCCTCATCGCTCTCTTTTGAAGGCGATGGGCTACACGGACGAGGAGATCGCCCGTCCCCTGATCGGGGTTGTGAACTCAGCCAACGAGATCATTCCCGGACACGTTCATCTCAACACCATTGCCGAAGATGTCAAGGCAGGCATCCGGCTGGCGGGGGGAACCCCGATCATGTTCCCCGCGATCGGGGTGTGCGACGGAATCGCCATGGGCCATACGGGGATGAAGTATTCCCTTGCCAGCCGGGAATTGATTGCCGATTCCACGGAGGTAATGGCCATGGCCCATCCGTTCGACGGTCTGGTCCTGATTCCCAACTGCGACAAGATCGTGCCGGGCCTGTTGATGGCGGCGCTTCGGCTTAATATACCGGCCGTCTTTGTCAGCGGCGGTCCCATGCTGGCCGGTACCCGCCAGGATGGAACATCGGCGGACCTGATCAGTGTCTTTGAAGGCGTCGGCGCTGTCCGGGCCGGAAAAATGACTCAGAAAAGCCTGAAAGCCCTGGAGGACTGCGCCTGTCCCGGTTGTGGATCCTGTTCCGGCATGTTTACGGCCAATTCCATGAACTGCGTCACCGAAGCCCTCGGTCTGGGACTCCCGGGAAACGGCACCATACCCGCTGTCCACGCCGCCAGGAGGCGACTGGCCAAGCAGGCTGGCATGCAGGTGGTGGACCTCGTAAAAAAGGATATCCGGCCAAGGGACATCGCCACTCCGGACGCGTTCCGGAATGCTTTGGCCGTCGATATGGCCCTGGGATGTTCGACCAACACGGTTCTTCATCTTCCGGCCATTGCCCATGAAGCGGGAATCAAACTGGAACTTGATTTGTTCAATGAAATCAGTAAGAAAACGCCGAATCTCTGCCATCTGAGTCCGGCAGGAGAACATCATGTCGAAGATCTGCATCTGGCAGGCGGTATCCAGGCGGTTATCAAAACCATTGCCGAGCTGGGGGTTATCCGCCAGGATGCCCTGACCGTGACGGGCAAAACCGTGGGTGAAAACATCCGGGGGGCAAAGGTATGCAACAACGATGTCATCCGCCCATTGAACCGTCCTTACAGCCGTGAAGGGGGCATTGCCGTTCTGAGAGGCAATCTTGCCCCTGACGGGGCCGTCGTCAAACAGTCGGCTGTGGCCGAAGCGATGCTGGTCAACGAAGGAACAGCCCGGGTTTTTGACAGTGAAGACGCGGCCATTACCGCCATTTTAGGCGGCCGGATCAAACCAGGAGACATTGTGGTGATCCGTTACGAGGGTCCGAAAGGGGGGCCCGGCATGCGGGAAATGCTGTCACCCACCTCGGCCATTGCCGGCATGGGGTTGGATACCTCCGTTGCGCTGCTCACGGACGGCCGTTTCAGCGGCGGAACAAGGGGTGCGGCAATCGGTCATATTTCACCCGAAGCAGCCGAAGGCGGCCCGATCGCATTTGTCAGGGAAGGGGATCGTATCGCCATTGACATCCCGGCAAAAAAACTCACTCTCAAAGTGAGTGACGAAGAATTGAAAAAGCGGAAAAAGGGATTTGCCGCACCGGAACCAACCATCAAAACGGGATACCTCGCCCGTTACGCAAAACTGGTTACATCCGCCGGTACGGGAGCAATTTTTAAGGAGTAGATTCTGGGGAAAACAGAAACGGGACGTATATCCTGCCCTGAAGACGGCAAGGGAATACGCCCCGTTTTTTTGTGTCTTTAGAGGGCTTTTACATTGACTGCGGAGAGGCCCTTCTGGCCTTTCTCAATGTCGAAGCTGACGCGCTGACCTTCCTGCAGGGTTTTGAAGCCGCTGCTCTGAATGGCGCTGAAATGAACGAAAACATCCCCGCCTTCGTCCTTTTCAATGAAGCCGAAACCCTTCTTATCATTGAACCACTTTACTTTTCCTTCTGACATCGCTTGCATCCTCCTTTCTTCAGTTTTCAAGATTCAAGTCGGATTACAACCGTGGCAGAAAGAAAAAAAACCACCCGCATCTAAGAAAAACGATGCACAGGTGGCCCACCTTACTTCTAAACTGTTTAAATCCAACTCTTGCTTTCTCCCCATCCGATACCACTGAATGGCTAATAAAAAACTTAGCGTTGCTTATACAGGGCATTCAACAGGATGTCAATAAAAATTTTTTTATCTGAAACACAGAAAAAGAATAAAGAAAGGCAAAACCTATATTTTTTGAATTTGATACCCCTTTAAGGGAATCGACACATACCGGTTTAAAAACTCGAACGAAATGACGAAAATTTCATTTATATAATCCGTTTTGGCCACGTGACCTTCGATTCCTTTGAAAGGTCCGTCAACGATAACCGCCGCCTCACCGAGCCGGGGATACTGGAGTTGCCGGATATCGACGTCCGAAGCAGTCAGTTTCCTGATCGTCGTCATGGTCTTCTCCGGAACGGCGGCCGGGGGGCCGTCCGGCCTGTTTCCCAGGATGCGGACGACACCCGCCGTTTTCAGAATCTCAATGATTCTCGCATTATCCAGGTCCTCCACCTGGATAAAAAGATAACTCGGGAAAAGTGGAACGGAGATCAGTTTTTTCCGGTCTTTCCGCCTGCTCCAGACGGAAATCTGAGGCAGAAAGGCATGAAACGATTTTTGCAGTAGCCTGTCGTAAACTTTGCTCTCATGACGGCTCTTTGTGTAAACAGCATACCAGGGCATGAACGCTCCTTCTCTCGGAGAATCACGATTTCGTGCTGTTTCCTTAAATCACTTTGTCCATCACGCGCAAGGAATTGTTTATCATGAAATTCTTTCATCGCAGGGCAATGCGGCGGTAAACTTGCCAATCGTCGATTCATCTGGCCCCTCGGCCAAAAAGAACGATTTTCACAGTTCTTGCCAAAATAACAAAATCCAGCAGAGGCGAAAGATTCTTAATATAATAAAGGTCATATTGTAATTTTTCGATGG
The DNA here is from genome assembly GCA_964541005.1 of uncultured Syntrophales bacterium. GTDB lineage: Bacteria > Desulfobacterota > Syntrophia > Syntrophales > JAAYKM01 > JAAYKM01. The sequence goes on from CAZIPU010000047.1 coordinate 8,789, forward strand.
CATCCTGCCTGGAGGCACCGTAAGGGTAACTCACCTGAGCCCAGCCGGTGATGCCGGGAGCAACGACATGCCGGAGCGAAAAATACGGGATGTCCTGAATCAGGTCTTTAACGAATTCCGGCCGCTCCGGGCGAGGTCCCACAAGACTCATATCCCCCCTGAGCACATTCCAGAATTGAGGAATCTCGTCGACGCGCAATCTCCGGATAAAATAACCGACCCGCGTTACCCTCGGATCATTCTGACTCGCCCATACGGCACCGCTCGTTTCGGCATCTACCTGCATGGAGCGGAATTTATATAGATTGAATACCTGACCACCCTTCCCCACGCGTTGCTGACGATAAATAACCGGCCCCTGCGAATCCATCTTCACTGCAACGGCAATGAGCAAAAACAGGGGAGACGTTACGATCAGCCCCAGAAGCGATAAGAGCTTATCGAGGATGATCTTGCCCTTCTGATTATAGATGGTTTTGCGAACACCCAGAATCGGTTCGGAAATGAACCAGGAATCATCGACATGATAAACCGGTATCATCCCCAGGGCCGTTTCACAGAAAGTGGGCAAATCAATGACCTCGATACCTTTCATCTTGATCCTGGTGAGACTCCGGTAGGTTTCCGGCTTTAAGAAACGGAAAACGGTCAGGACAATCATATCAATCATTCGACGATCAGATAAGGAATCAAGCAATTTGGCATCTCCCATAACCGATGTCTTTCCTATGTTCAGTCCCTTTTTCTTCACATCGTCATCCAAAAAACCAATTACATGATAATTGGGACTGTCCGCTAAGATCGTATGAATGAATTGGCCTGCTACACCGGCACCGAAAATCACGACTCGGACGGGCTGCTTCGGTCTGAACACTTTACAAAGGATGATTCGCCATCCAAATGTGAGCAAATACACCAGACAGGCCGAGAGAAAAAAGAGGCCCGCTCCATAAGGACGAACATTGAAAAGGTAACACAGAGACATCAGGGGGACATTTACGATAAGGACGGCCAGTCCCAAACGGAAAAAATAGGGCGTATTGTCGGTTCTGCCGCCCGTATCGTGCAAATCGAAGACATAGAAAATCAAAAGATACAAAACGAAGGCCGTCGTTTCAAAGGTACCGAAAACAGAGAAAAAATCAGACCATTCACCGAGGCGCAGCCCCCGTGCCAGGTAAAAAGATGCGGCGATAAAGAGTGCTTCTCCCCCCCAAAATATCTGCTTTTGTATCCCCCCCCCTTGCATCGCCGGCATGTTTTCCCCCCGGAATCGATCCGCTTTCACGAAATGGGGTAATTTATACACATTCTCATCTCAAAAGAACGGTTTTTGTTTTTTGGTTTCCCAAATAAAAAAACGTCCCATGGCAGGGGCGGCACATCCCTGATGTTGAATCTGCAAACCCCGCCATGTTTTTCAATATTTCAATTAACGCTATGCCAAGAATCCCGGATTTTCAATACCGGCAGGTATCGTAGCAATCCTCAAGGACGATGTTGCAGTTATTCTGACATT
>CAZIPU010000047.1:10407-13535 GCA_964541005.1 uncultured Syntrophales bacterium
TACCGGCAGGTATCGTAGCAATCCTCAAGGACGATGTTGCAGTTATTCTGACATTTTTCCCGCTGCTTGACCGTCTTTGCGTCATCGAACATTTCGGCACAGGCAGCGCTGCAACGGGTATGTATCGACAGGCACTTCTGCCCGCAGATCTTCTGCTCCTGCGTCGTGAAATTCGGCATCTCCGGTATCCGGTTCTGGGCACAACCCCATGTTAACATGAATATTAATAACATACCTACTCTCCACAGGCGATGCAGCATATCGCTCCCTCCGGAAATTGATCCGTCTTTTGCATTCTTTATTATTGTAATGATTTACATCGATCACAAAACAGAAAAAATATCCCCCGATTTTGAATGATGTTTTTTGCCGGAAAGGACACGGGGAAACGATGGAGGAAAGGACTTTTTTTGTCAAGGGGAAAGATGAAAAAAACGGGGCTCTGTCTACCCTTTCGACAGAGCCCCTGGTTTGTTGTTAGGTTAACCGTTTCCGCGTGTCCGATACCTTTTTCCTTTCGCTTCCCAAAACAGACTCTTCGGAAAAACGATTGACTGAAGAGCCCTACCAAGCTCAACTTCAGTATCTTGAGGAACCACGAGAACCAACGGGTAATTTACAATGAACGGACATAACTGATTTTTTATGTTTGTGTTTTTAACACAACATATGGGAATGGTCAATAGTTTTCTTGCTATATATTGTGCCTGTCGTAAAAAATACCGCTCCTGGAGAAGGACCGATTTTCGAGCTCATCCCGGAATGATGGCCCCGGTCTTGATCAATAGTCCGACTGACACGCGGCATACTTCCTTTCCACAAAACGCTTGACATCACGGCCATTTTAATTTATTTTTATCCAATATTTAATATTTCAGGAGATCCTGAAGATGATGTCCGGTGTGATACAGAAGATAAATGCAAATTGCCTTTCCCTGCTGCTTGGCCTGGGCTTGCTGCGCTTATTGTGCCATATCTGCCGCCCGTCGTTTTTAGGTGATCACTAGGGAAGAAAACAGGATAAACCTAAAGGCCATGGGCGAAAAACCCCATGGCCTTTTTTGTTTCCAGAGAAAGGAGACGGTATGAATAAGCAGGACAACAGAGTTTTCATTTTCGATACAACCTTAAGGGACGGGGAACAATCCCCCGGATGCAGTATGAACCCGGATGAAAAGATCCGCATCGCCCGGCAGCTGGAAAAGATGGGCGTCGATATCATCGAGGCGGGCTTTCCCGTCGCCTCCGACGGCGATTTTGCCTCCGTTCAACAAATTGCCCGGGAGATCCGGGGCTCCCAGATCGCCGGACTGGCGCGGGCCAATCTGCCCGACATCGACCGCGCCTGGGAAGCCATCAAGGATGCCGCCAATCCCCGGATACATACCTTTATATCGTCATCGGACATTCATTTGAAATACCAGTTGAAGAAATCACGGGAACAGGTCCTCAAGGAAGCCCGGGCAGCGGTAAAACATGCCTGCGGATTCACCGCCAACGTCGAATTCTCGCCCATGGACGCGACGCGGTCAGACCGGGACTACCTCTGCGAAATGGTCGAGGCGGTCATCGCCGAGGGAGCCAAAACGGTCAATATCCCTGATACGGTCGGGTATGCGATCCCCGAGGAGTTCGGCGGCCTCATCGCCTACCTGTTCGAGCGGGTCAAAAATATCAACCAGGCCATCATCTCCGTGCATTGCCACAATGACCTGGGGCTTGCGGTTGCCAATTCCCTGGCGGCACTGCGGAACGGCGCCCGCCAGGTGGAGTGCACCATCAACGGCATCGGAGAACGGGCCGGCAACACCGCCATGGAAGAAGTGGTCATGGCCCTGGAAACCCGGAAGGATCTGTTCGGTCTGAAAACGAACATCAAGACACCTTACATCTACCCTTCGTCGCGGCTGCTGACCCAGATTACGGGCGTGGCGGTCCAGCCGAACAAGGCCATCGTGGGAGCCAACGCCTTCGCGCATGAATCGGGCATTCACCAGGACGGGTTGATCAAGGAAAAGATCACCTACGAAATCATGACCCCTCAGTCCGTCGGCATCTCGGACAGCAACATCGTTCTGGGCAAGCACTCCGGACGTCACGCCGTCAGCGAACATCTCAAGAAGATGGGATACAACCTGAACAACGAACAGTTGAACAAGGTCACGGCCAGCTTTAAGGAACTCGCCGATGTCAAGAAGGACATTTTCGATGAGGATCTGGAGGCGATCGTTTACGAACAGGTCTTCCGGTCCGAGGACAAGTACAAGCTCGAGTACCTGAATGTCGTCTCCGGCAGCGTCGCCATCCCGACGGCCACCATGCGGATGACAATCGACGGAGAAATGTACCAGGATGCGGGTTTCGGTATCGGACCGGTGGACGCGACCTTCTCCGTCATTCGGAAGATGACGAAAACCAACTACCCCCTGCTCAAGTACGCGGTGAATGCGATTACCGGAGGAACCGACGCTCAGGGTGAAGTGACGGTTCAGCTTCGCTACAACAGCCGCTCCGTCATCGGCCACGGCGCCCATCCCGATGTGCTCGTCGCTTCGGCCAGGGCGTACATCAATGCCCTGAATCGTCTCGAGTGGCTGAAAAAGGACATCAAAAAGGTGGAAATCGAATAACATGTTTCAATACATCCTTGAACGGCAAATCGCCTGGGGTGATCTGGATGCAGCGGGTATCGTCTACTACCCCCATTACTACGAGTGGATCGATACCGCGAATCACCTCATGTTCGACGCGATCGGACTGAATCACACCATACTCCTGCAATCCCGGCAGCTTCAGTTCGGTCTGGTGGAATCCCGTTGTTCCTATCTGAAACCCGGCCGCTACTTGGACAAGATCCTGGTGATCTCGGAAATTGAAGAAATCGGAAAGAAAACGGTCACTTTCAAATCCCGGATTGTCGGGGCCGAAGACGGCTCGGTCCTGGTTGAAGGGATGGAAAAGCGAATCTGCATCGATGCCTCGAACCCAAAGCACCTGAAGGCGAAAGACATTCCCGAAGACATCCTGGCGATCCTCCGGGAAAAAACGGCCGTTTAGGAGGAGATTTTCCGTTGACATTCGGAATTTTCTCTGAAAAAGATAGGCCCTCGTTTTGTTCTGCCGGTCCG
>CAZIPU010000048.1:0-7748 GCA_964541005.1 uncultured Syntrophales bacterium
GATGGGCGGATTCTGTTTTACGGAAAATGGCTGGGTTCAGAGCTATGGAAGCCGATGCGTCAAGCCGCCCGTGATTTATGGTGATGTCTTCCGCCCGGCGCCCATGACCGTCAGGGAGTTTACCTTTGCCCAATCTCTGACTCCAAAACCAATGAAGGGGATGTTGACCGGCCCGGTCACAATTCTGTGCTGGAGCTTTGTCCGCGACGACCTCGACCGCTCCGAGGTTTGCAGGCAGATCGCCTTTGCCCTTCGCGACGAAGTGCTGGATTTGGAAAAAGCCGGGGCAAGGATCATCCAGATCGACGAACCGGCGTTGCGGGAAGGACTTCCTTTAAAGAGAGAGGATGCCAAAGAGTATCTTCGCTGGGCGGTTGAAGCTTTCCGGATAGTTTCCTCCGGGGTTGCCGATGAGACGCAGATTCACACGCATATGTGTTACAGTGAATTCAATGCGATCATCCGTTCGATTGCCGAGATGGATGCCGATGTCATCAGCATTGAATCCAGCAGAAGCAAAATGGAACTGCTCGATGTATTTCAGGTCTTTGACTATCCGAACGAAATCGGTCCCGGGGTGTATGATATCCACAGCCCCCGCGTGCCGACAAAAGAAGAGATCGTGGAATTAATTTCACGGGCAATCCGGTATATCCCCAAAGAGCGGCTCTGGATAAATCCCGACTGCGGCCTAAAAACGAGAGAATGGAGCGAAACCTTGAAATCTTTGAGGAATATGATTGCTGCGGCAAGATACATGAGAACACACAGTGATTCAACCGATAACTTAATAAATCCGGTTTTCTGATTTACATGGTATGAACAGGAAACGCTCTTGCTATTTATTTCTGGGATGCTTTCTCAGGCACAGGGGATCGAGATTCAATATTGACCTTGAACGTTCATTATGCGAAAGAATGACAAATTTCGTTTACCAGGTGAAACCCGCATGCACATAGCCCGCATTCTTGACAGCCAGAAAATCAGTTTCAGTTTCGAGTTTTTCCCGCCGAAGGACCAGGGGGGAGCGGAACGCCTTTTCCGGACCATCCGGGATCTCATTCCCCTGAAACCGTCCTATGTCAGCGTGACCTACGGCGCCGGCGGCTCGACACGTGAGTTGACCCACGATCTGGTGCTGCGCATACGCGAAGAAACAAGCCTGACCGTCGTGTCGCACCTGACCTGCGTCGGCTCCAACCAGGAAGAAATCCTTGAAATCCTGAGGCGCTATCACGATCACGGCATCAAGAACATCATGGCGCTCCGGGGCGACCCGCCGTCCGGACAGGCCTGCTTCGAAACGTGTCCCGGCGGTTTCGGCCATGCGGTGGAACTGGTCTCCTTTATCAAGCGAAACTTCCCTGACTTTGGAATCGGAGTCGCCGGTTATCCCGAAGGCCACCCGGAAACGCCTAACCGACTGAAAGAACTGGATTATCTGAAGGAAAAAGTCGATGCCGGGGCCGACTATATCTGCACCCAGCTCTTTTTCGACAACCGGGACTTCTACGATTTCTGTGAACGTTGCGCCCTGGCCCATATTCATATCCCGGTGATTGCGGGTATCATGCCCATCACCTCCATCAAGGGCATGAAGCGCATGGCCGAACTGGCGGCGGGCACGCGGTTTCCCGCCCGTCTGCTGAAGGCGGTCTACCGGGCCCAGGATGACAAGCATGTGGAAAACGTCGGCATCCACTGGGCAACGGAACAGGTCCTGGACCTGATCGACAACGGCGTCCGGGGAATTCATTTTTACACCCTGAATCAGTCCTCGGCAACGCTTAAGATCTATGACGCCCTGGGCGTGACGGATTCGCTCCAGCTCAGCCGGTAATGAAACCCTTCTCCAGATCCTCAAAATCGGGTTCCCAATGACGGTCTTCGATCTGCTTAATGCACCCCTTGACGGATCCAACCTGATCGAGGCCAGCGCAGGAACGGGGAAAACGCACAATATCGTGGGGCTTTTCGTCCGCCTGGTCGTTGAGCAGGAACTCTCCGCCAGGAATATCCTTGTCGTCACCTACACGGTTGCCGCCACAGAAGAACTGAGAGACCGGACAAGACGCCGCCTCGTGGAAACGGAAAGGGCCCTGCTTCTGGGAAAGGCGGATGACCCCTTCACGGATGGGCTTCTCGGGAAGATACGCCAGTCGAACCGGGAAGACAGAGCCCGGCACCTCCTAAAAGCGGCCATTCGCGATTTCGACGAAGCGGCCATCTTCACCATCCACAGCTTCTGCTGGCGCATGCTTCAGGAGCACGCTTTCGAAAGCGGCGCCCTGTTCGATACGGAACTGATTCCGGACGAAGACACGATCAAGCGCGAAGTTGCCCGGGATTTCTGGCGGCGGCATTTTTACGAGGCCCCCCTGGAATTTGTCGCCTACAGCCTGGAACAGCACATGGGGCCCGATTATTACTTCAATCTGCTGCAGAAGGCGCATTCCGGTCCAACCGTCACAGTCATCCCGGATGCCCCCCCGACCGATATGGTTCGGATGTCCGATGAAATTCGGCTTTACCATTCGCTTTTCAACGATTTGAGGCGGCTTTGGGACACGCAGAAGGAAGACATCGCGGAACGGTTGCAGCGGCCGGGGCTCAACGGAAGGATTTACGGCAAAAGCATTCCCCCCCTCCTGGAAGCCCTGGCGGAATTCTTTGCCCGGAAGAGTCCCCTTTTCCCTTTGATGAAGGGCTTTGAAAAAATTACGGCAAAAAAGATCGGCGCCGGCATCAACAAGGGGTATGTAGCGCCGGAACATCCCTTCTTCCATCTCGCCGATCGTTTTTGCGACCAGGCAGACCGGCTAACCGGGCTTTTCGCGAGCCATCTTCTTTTTCTCCGGACGGAATTAATCCGCCAGGCCCGGAAGGAAATGTCCGTTCGCAAACAACGGAGGAACGTCCTCGCCTATGACGACCTTTTGAACCGTCTCTTCTCGGCCCTCCGGACGGAACGGGGAGGGGAACTCGCCCGGAAAATCCGGGACCGTTTCCAGGCCGTCCTGATCGACGAATTCCAGGACACGGATCCCGTTCAATACGCCATCTTCAAATCCCTGTTCCTCGCAAAAGAAAATGGCCGCCAGTGTCCCTTTTTCCTGATCGGTGACCCGAAACAGGCGATTTATGCCTTCCGGGGGGCGGACATCTTCGCCTACATCGAAGCCGGCCGGACCATGGACCGGATTTATACGTTGAAACACAACTGGCGATCCGAACCGGGCCTGCTGGAAGCCGTCAACACACTGTTCGGAGCCGCCGAGAAGCCCTTTTTTTATGACGAAATACAATATCAGCCCCTCATGGCCGCCGAAAAATCCGATCGGGCGTTTCTCCTTTTCGACGGTCAGACGGAGGCTCCCTTTCACTGGTGGATCCTCCCGGAGGAAAATGCGGAAACAGAGGATGATGCAGGCAACCCTCCCGCCGCTGCCAACACCAACGGCCTTTCCAAAACGGCCCTTTACCCTCGCGTTGCCGCCGCCGTCGCCTCCGAAGCCGCCCGCCTGATCCGACTCGGATCCGAAGGACGGGCCAGAATCGGCGGGAAACCGTTGCAGGCGGAGGATATCGCCATCCTCGTCAGAACGAATCGGGAAGCAGACATGATGCGTGACGTCCTGATCGAATGGAATATCCCCCATGTCGTTTCCTCACGGGAAAGCGTCTTTGACTCCCCCGAGGCCGAAGACCTCCGGAGAGTCCTCCTGGCCGTGGCGGAACCGAAGAACCGGGGCCTGATCCGGGCGGCCCTCGTTACCGATATCATGGGAAGAAACGGAGACGATCTCCTTGCCCTTTCCCAAAATGAAACCGGATGGGAGGAAATCCTGCTCCGATTTCACCATTATCATGATCTCTGGCTAAGCCGCGGTTTTATCCGCATGTTCCGGTCCTTCCTGGAAAACGAGCATATTTCCCCACGGATATTAAGCCTGACCGGGGGCGAGCGGCGCCTGACCAACCTGCTGCACATCGGAGAGCTGCTCCATCAGGCGGAGACGGTCGAACACCCGGCCATGCACGACCTCATCAAATGGCTCGCCGACCGGATCGGATCGAAGGAAACCCATCCGGAAGAGTACGAACTCCGTTTGGAACGCGACGAGAAGGCCCTGAAAGTCGTTACGATCCATAAGAGCAAGGGCCTCGAATATCCGATCGTCATCTGCCCCTTTTTCTGGGGAAACACGGAACAGGGAAAAACGCGGGACCACGTCCTGTACCATGACCCTGGGCAGTCCTATGCCCCGGTTCTGGATTTGGGCTCCGACGGTTTCGACGACCATTGCCGGCATTACGAGGAAGAGTCCCTGGCCGAGGATATTCGCCTGCTCTACGTCGCCCTGACCCGGGCGAGGCATCGCAGCTGCCATGTATGGGGCCGTATCCGGAAAGCCCCCTATTCCGCCCCCGCCTACCTGTTTCACCAGGGACCGGAACCGAAGGGAACCGACATCGCCCAGGCGGGCCGGGAACGTTACCGCGGCTTAAGCCATGACGACTTCCTGCGGGATTTGGAAACCTTCGCCTGTGCTTCCGGAAATACCATTCGAATCGGCCCCCTGCCTGTGGCGGATGAGAAGCCTTACTGCGCCGCAAACGCTTCCGAGGCGCTTCATTGCCGAACGTTTACCGGCAAAATCGATTCCACCTGGAGAATCACCAGTTACACATCCCTCACGGCAGGCCGTTCCGGTAACGGGGATATCGCCGACAACGACCATCCATCGCAACGGGAAACAAAGCCTGCACCGGAGGAAGAGCCTGGTGAAAGAATCGCTGCCGGTCCGGCTTCGCCGGACATGTTCGGATTTCCCGGAGGGACGAAGGCGGGCATTTTTCTCCACGATATCCTCGAAAAAATCGATTACCGGGGTCATGACCTCCAGACAGCGCGGGACCTCATTGCGGATAAACTCGCCCAGTACGGTTACGACGTCCATTGGCTTCCTCCCATCCTGGAAATGGTGGAAAAAGTCACGAATACACCCCTTCCCGTTTTACCCGGGGAAGACCGTTATCTAACCTTGTCCGGGATTCCGAATCAGGACAGGCGAAACGAAGTTGCGTTCTATTTCCCTTTGCGGCGCATTTCACCGGAAGATCTGGCCCGGATTTTCCGAAAGGGGGCCTCCATGCCGGATTCCAGTCTGTCACGGGTGCCGGGACTCCGGTGCATGGAACGCCTCCATTTCAGCCCCCTGGAAGGGTACCTGAAAGGATTCATCGATTTGATCTTCCGCTTTGAAAACCGGTTTTACCTGGCGGATTGGAAATCGAACCATCTGGGAAATCTACTGCGGAATTACGGACAAAACGAACTGTTCAAGGTGATGGACGAGGGGGAATATTTCATTCAGTATCACCTCTACGCTCTGGCCCTGCATCAGTACCTGGCGTTGCGGGTTCCGGAATACCGCTACGAGGAACATTTCGGCGGGGTCTACTATTTGTTTCTTCGCGGGATGGACCCGGCCCAAGGCATTTCAACCGGCGTCTTCCATGACCGGCCGCCCCTGGCACTTCTGGAGATGATGCGGGAGAAGCTGATCCGCCCCTCAGGCTTATCGATCGATCCCGCCTAGGGAGTGACCGGAACGGCGTCCTGAGGTATCTCCGGAATCGCAGGCGCCGGCTCGTCCACCGGAGGCGTTGCTTCCGGTACGACCGGTGGCTCGCCGATCACCGGGGGCGTTTCGGAAGTCCCCTGTTCGGCTGTACCCCCCGATTCGATCTGTTCCTCCAGTTGTTCCGCCTCGTCCACGGTCATGTCGTCGGGCTGACTCATCAACTCTTCGTATTCCGGAATGACGACTCCTCTTTTCACCATGATCCGGTAGATCAGGTCCGCCCGTTTCCGAACATAGCGGGAATCTCCGCCGGCATTGTAGCGCCGGGGATTCGGAAGAACGGCAGCCAGCCTGGCCGCCTCGTATGCAGACAGGGAGGCGGCACTTTTGCCGAAATATCGTCTCGCGGCGGCTTCAATGCCGAAGACCCCCTCACCCCATTCGGCGACATTGACGTAAATTTCGATAATGCGCCTTTTCGAAAGATTACTCTCCAGCCTCCAGGTGAGAATCGCCTCCCGGATCTTGCGGATCGGATTCCTGGAGGGAGACAGATAAAGATTCTTGGCCAGTTGCTGGCTGATTGTGCTGCCGCCCGCCTTGAACTTCTTTTTCTTCAGCCCCTTTTCCATGGCCTTCTGCATGGCCTCGAAATCAAAACCCTCGTGGGACCAGAACTTGTCGTCCTCGGCGATAATAATCGCCTTGACGACATAAGGAGAAACCCGTTTTAAGGGAACCCACTTCTTTTTAAGCTTTATTTTCTTACCCTTTTCCTGCCATTCGTCCATACGGTATTCCATGAAGGCCGTCATTTTCGGATTCTTTTTTTTCAGGACCGATACATCCGGATAGATGAAATAGATGACAATGCTGATCAATAATCCAGAGCCCAAAAGGATGGCCGCCCATTTAATCCATGTAAAACCTGCTTTGATCACTTTTCTACCGTCTTTCTTCTCTCTGAATGGTTCACACCTTTCGAGGCACCGTCTATAACGCTAAAATTCACGAAAATCAACCCATTCGTCCCCGTTCTTTCGGACACCCGGTCTTCCTGAATTGAAAAAAAAGACAAAAAATATTTGACACACCCCTTTTTTTTCGATAAAAGCATGGGCAGTCGTGTGTCGTTCTTTTTGCAAGTGCGCTATACGGCCGAAATAGTGAAGCCCCCGAATCCCCAAGAGGAGGAATTTCATGAAAGATCGGCGTATCGTTTTTTTGTTAGGACTTGTTGTCCTGTTCTTTTTTTGTTTTACGCCTATAAACAGCTTTTCTTCAGAGATATACCGGATAAAGAAAGGTGATACCCTTTCAAGTATCTCAAAAAGATACCATGTTTCCGTTCAGTCCCTGAAAAAAGCCAACCACCTCAAAAGCAACGCTCTCAGCCTCAACCAGGCTTTGGTTATCCCAATAAAGCAAAATAAAGACAAGGGAACGTCCAGCCGCGTATCAAAGGCAAAGGCAGCCAAGGGCTCAACGTACGTCGTCCGCAAAGGGGATACGTTCGTGAAAATCGCCAGGGTTACGGGGGTTTCCGTATCCGATCTGAAGGCGATCAACGGCATCAAAAGCACCCGGCTCCGTCCGGGGCAGAAGTTGGGCCTTTCCTATCCGCAGCCCGTCAAACCGGTTCGGAAAGTATCGGAACCGGAACAGTTCAACCTGGACGAGCTGGAAGAAATCGAGAATCCGCCTGAATTTCCGGAAGGCAACCTGATCCCGGCAGAGGAAGAACCTGCACCCCGTTTCTTAGGCAAATGGGATGATTCGAAGGAGCGGGATCTTCTGGTTAAAATATCGAAGGGCTTTCTTGGCGCCCCCTATCGCTTCGGTGGCGTATCCCTGAGGGGGCTGGATTGTTCCGCCTTCGTGAAGAGGGTTTATTCCATTTTCGACATCAATTTACCCAGAACCGCCCGTGAACAGGCCCAATTGGGGCAGAAAGTTTCCCGTGAACAACTGGCCGTTGGTGACCTGGTTTTCTTCCACACGCGTCGTTACATCGGCCATGTCGGCATCTACATCGGAAACGACCAGTTCGTTCATGCCGCATCGGGCCGTCGCCGTGAAGTCACGATCAGCAGCCTCAACGAGCCTTACTACAACAAGCATTTCATCAAGGCCGTTCGTCTGAAGGAACTGGAGGATAAG
>CAZIPU010000048.1:7848-13102 GCA_964541005.1 uncultured Syntrophales bacterium
AATGACGGCATGACCGAATCGGACAGACCCGTTCATGGCGTTTTTTTAACCGTCGATCTGTGCCCGTCCGCAAGGCCGTTCGAAAAAAGGTTATTTGAAGGACTGCTCGATCTGGGGAAGGAAAGCCGGGAACCCGTTCCCGTCAGCCTCGCCATCACCGGCGCCTGGGCCGTCCGGCACGAAGAGGAACTCCAATGGATCATCCGGCAGACGGAGGCGCAAAAACTCCGGGTAACCTGGATCAACCACTCTTACAACCATCCCTATGATAAAGAGAAACCCCTGGACGAAACTTTTCTCCTGACGCCGGGCACGGATTTAGAAAAGGAAATCCTCTCCACGGAAATCCTGCTTCTCGAACACGGCCTTTTGCCGTCCGTCTTTTTCCGTTTTCCGGGACTCGTCTCGGACTGCAACCTGATCCGTCGCCTGAAGGCCTTTTCTCTCATTCCCGTGGGCAGCCGGGCCTGGCTTGCCAAGGGTGAGAGACCCCGCGAAGGAAGCATCATCCTCGTGCATGGAAACGGCAACGAACCTGCGGGAATCGACATTCTGCTGGATATTATTTCCCTCGGCCGGCCAGATGCGTTCAACCGGGGCAGGTGGACGCTTCTGCCCTTGAATGCCGCTGTGGCCGATCCCTGAAGACCGTCTCGTTCCCCGCCGGATGATTTTTTGATTGATTTATTCCGCTCCATTTTATAGTGTTCCTAGCTTCAATCCACCACGATTTGCCCTTTCGTAAAGTTGATTTCCGACAGGCTTACAGATCGTCGTATCAGGGGAGATGAATCGCCATGGGCAAAACCATAACCGAAAAAATACTGGAAAAGCACCTCGCAGGGGGGGCTTATATTCCAGGGAAAGAAATCGCCATCCGGATCGACCAGACCCTGACCCAGGACGCGACGGGAACGATGGCCTACCTGCAGTTCGAGTCCATGAATATTGCGCGCGTCAGGACGGAGCTCTCCGTCAGCTACATCGACCACAACACGGTGCAGATCGGTTTTGAGAACGCCGACGACCACCGCTACCTCCGTTCCGTAGCCCAAAAATTTGGGATCTATCTTTCCCGGGCGGGCAACGGCATCTGCCATCAGGTGCACCTGGAGCGTTTCGGCAAGCCCGGAAAGACCCTGATCGGCTCCGACAGTCATACCCCGACCGGAGGCGCCCTCGGCATGATCGCCATCGGAGCGGGCGGGCTGGACGTTGCGCTGGCCATGGCGGGTGAGCCCTTTTATCTCACCTGTCCCCGGGTCATCCGGATCAATCTGGAGGGCAAGCTCCCGCCCTGGGTTTCCGCCAAGGACATCATTCTGAAAGTCCTGGACATCTTCTCCACCAAAGGAAATGTCGGCTGCATTTTCGAGTATGGCGGCAGCGGCCTGCAGTACCTGACCGTCCCCGAACGGGCCACGATCACCAACATGGGCGCCGAATGCGGCGTCACGACATCGATATTCCCCAGCGACGCCATGACCCGCCGCTTTCTGGAAGCCCAGGAACGGGCACAGGATTGGATGCCCCTGGAAGCGGATGAGGACGCGGTCTATGAAAAGGTGGTCACGATCGACCTGTCGGCGTTGGTTCCCCTGACGGCCAAGCCTCACAGCCCCGACCAGATCGCCACCGTCAGGGAAATGAATGCCATCCCCGTCGACCAGGTTTGTCTGGGAAGCTGTACCAATTCCTCCTACAAGGACCTCGTCACGGTCGCGAAAATCCTCAAAGGGAAAACCGTTCACCCCCGGGTGAGTTTCATCATCGCCCCCGGTTCCCGGCAGGTCCTCGAAAACCTGTCCCGCGACGGTTACCTGACGGATCTTTTGGCCTCCGGCGCAAGACTGATGGAAAACGCCTGCGGTTTCTGCATTGGAAACAGCCAGAGTCCCCAGAGTGCGGGGGTCTCCCTGCGGACGTCAAACCGCAATTTTCTGGCCCGCTCGGGCACGAAAGACGCCCTCGTTTACCTGGTCAGCCCGGAAACCGCGGCGGCAGCCGTCATCACGGGGAGCTTTACCGATCCGCGGGATCTGTCCCTGCCCTACCCCGACGTGGCCATGCCGGCGGCCTTCCACATCGACGACGGCATGATCGTCCCCCCTGCAACCGAGGCGGAAGCAACCGCCACGGACATTCTCCGGGGACCCAATATCGGCGCCCCGCCGAAAAACGAAGCCCTCCCTGAAGCCATCCGCGGTGAAGTCACCCTCAAAGTGGGTGATAAGATCACGACGGACCATATCATCCCCGCCGGGGACCGGATGAAGTACCGCTCCAACATTCCCCGGTACGCCGATTTCGTTTTCGAAACCGTCGACCCGGCCTTTTCCAGGCGGGCCGCAGCCATCAGGGACAGGGGTGAACACAATGTCATCGTGGCGGGCCTCTCCTACGGACAGGGATCTTCACGGGAGCACGCCGCCATCTGCCCCATGTATCTGGGCGTCAAGGCCGTCATCGCCAAGTCCTTCGAACGGATCCATACGGCAAACCTCATCAACTTCGGCATCCTCCCCCTGACCTTCCGGAACGAAAAGGATTACGACCGGATTGACCTGGGAGACGTCATCGAAATACCGAACATCAGGGAGATCCTCTCCGGCAACCGGCCCCTCATCGTCAGGGACATCAGCAAGGACCTGGAATTCGAGGCGGTTTACGATCTGTCCGACCGGCAGAAAGCCATGATCCTCGCCGGGGGAGCCTTGAACCTGCGTTCCTAGATAGGATTAAATTGTTAAAGTAATACATGATCAGGAGATCGATAGCATATGGATAAAATTAAGGTAAAAACAACCCTGGTGGAAATGGACGGGGACGAGATGACCCGGATCATGTGGCAGTTCGTGAAAGAAAAGCTGATCCTTCCCTTTCTCGATGTTCCCCTGGAGTATTATGACCTTCATGTCAAATATCGGGACGACACGGACGATCAGGTAACCGTCGATGCGGCAAAGGCCATCATGAAATACGGCGTCGGCGTCAAGTGCGCCACCATCACGCCGACGGATGACCGGGTCCGGGAATATAACCTGAAGAAGGCCTGGAAGAGCCCGAACGGGACCATCCGGGCCATGCTGGATGGAACGGTGTTCCGCACCCCCATCGTCGTCAGAAATATCAGGCCGACCGTCTCGACCTGGAAAAAGCCCATCACTATCGGCCGTCACGCCTACGGCGACGTCTACAACAACACGGAAATCCGCGTCCCCGGACCGGGAAAAACCGAGCTGGTCTTTACACCCGCCGACAGCTCGGAACCGGTGCGCCGGACAATCCATGATTTTGCCGGCTCCGGTATCATCCAGGGCATCCACAACACGGATGAGTCGATTGAAAGCTTCGCCAAGGCGTGTTTCACCTTCGCCCTGGATCAGAGAATCGATCTCTGGTTCAGCACGAAAGACACCATTTCCAAGATCTACGACGCCGGTTTCCGGAAGATCTTCGACGACGAGTTTGAACGAAACTGGAAAGACAAATTCGCTGCCGCGGGGATCGAGTATTTCTTCACCCTGATCGACGATGCCGTCGCCCGGATTGTCAAATCCGCGGGGGGAATGCTCTGGGCCCTCAAGAACTACGACGGGGATGTCATGTCCGACATGATTGCCTCCGCCAACGGCAGCCTCGCCATGATGACCTCCGTTCTCGTTTCACCCCGCGGCTACTTCGAGTACGAGGCGGCCCATGGCACGGTTCAGAAGCATTACTACAAGCACTTGAAGGGTGAAGAGACGTCATCCAACTCGATGGCCCTGATCTTCGCCTGGTCAGGCGCCCTAAGGAAACGGGGCGAACTGGACGGTACGCCGGAGGTGGTCAGGTTTGCCGATTGCCTGGAAAAGGCGGCCCTTGCGACGGTGGAGGAAGGGGTCATGACGGGGGACCTGCTGCTCGTGGCGGAACCGAACCCGGCCAACCGGAAGGTCAACACGGAAGGATTCATCGACGCCATCGGCGAAAGGCTGGCAAAGCTGCTGTAGATGGAAAAGGCACCTCTTCCCAACCTGAAAGACATGCCCCCGGAAGAGATGGAAGCCTTCATCGCCGGGTTGGGAAAGGAGCGCTACCGGGCCCGCCAGATCATGAAATGGCTCTACCGGCAGGGCGCAACCTCCTTCGACGAAATGACGACCCTTTCCCGGGAATTCCGGCAGCATCTTGCAGAAAGGGCGGTCATCGAATCCCCACGCATCGTCAAGATCCAGACGGCAAAAGACACCACCCGGAAGGTGCTGTTTGAACTCAGGGACGGGAATTTCGTCGAGAGCGTCCTGATCCCGGGTAAAACGCACTGGACGGTCTGCGTGTCCACCCAGGTCGGCTGCCGGATGGGGTGCCGCTTCTGCCTGACAGGTAAGCAGGGCCTCACGCGCAATCTCCTGCCGTCGGAAATCACCGGACAGCTCACGGCCCTGAAAGCCGAAATGCCCGAAGGACCCGAAATCAAAAACATCGTCCTCATGGGCATGGGGGAACCCCTGGACAACTATGACAATGTCGTCAAGGCGATCCGTATCCTCACGTCGGATTACGCCCTGGGATTTTCCACCCGGAAGGTGACCCTCTCTACCTGTGGCCTGGCCCCGATGATCCTGAAGCTCGGGGAAGACGTCTGCGTCAATATCGCCGTTTCCTTGAACGCCCCCGATAACCGGAAGCGGGACGACCTGATGCCCGTCAACCGCAGGTACCCCCTGGAGGAGCTTTTCGCGGCCTGCCGGAACTACCCCATGCCGGGACGGCGGATGGTCACCTTCGAATACATCCTTATCGGCGGCGTCAACGATTCCCTGGAGGACGCGGCCAAACTCGTCAAGCTGCTTAAAGGCACCCGTTGCAAGCTGAACCTGATCGCCTTCAACGAATTCCCCGGCACCCCCTTCAAAAGCCCCACCCCCGAAGCCGTCGCCGCCTTCCAGATTTTTCTGGCGCAACACCACTACACGGCAATCCTGCGGGCCAGCAAGGGCAGCGACATCCTCGCCGCCTGCGGCCAACTCAGCGGACAGTACAAGAAAGAACAGGATTAAGGGAAGACCGCAGTGCGTACCCGGAATTTTGCCATGCAGGCATGACCGGAAAGCCGGTTTCGGCCTCTTCCGGCGCAGACATCATCGAGGTTAACAGCGTATTTTACAGATGAAAGCGAACCGCTTCATCCAGCAAGGGCAGTTTTTTAAGCTCGAACTGCTGTCCAAGCCTCTTTTCGGATTCCCACCGAATGTCGATTAATCCCATG
>CAZIPU010000049.1:0-1809 GCA_964541005.1 uncultured Syntrophales bacterium
CAGCTCAGCGGGCAGTTTTCGTTGAGACGTTCGTAAGCGGCGACATACTCGTCGATCATTTTGGAGAGGTCGTATAACTCCCGGGTCTCTTTCATGATCCGCTTCATCTGATTTTCGCGGACACCCGCATCGCACCGGTGGAATTGCACGCTTTTCGTCAGGCCATACCAAAGACCGCCAGGATCGTAGTCGCGAAATAGAAACCCGTTTCCTTCGTCATGATCCAATCCCTCACCCGTAAGTTTCATCTCCCTGATCTTATCGTGGTACCCCCCCGTATCGCGGTTGGTCGCCGTGGCGCCGAAGAGATTCCCGATCTGGTCGATCTGGCCGCAGGGTTCGTAGAGGGATGCGCCGAAAACATCGTCGGCCGCGGCATAGCCGAGCATGGAAAGCGATTCATCAAAGTGATGATAGGAAATCTTTCCTCCCGAGGCCATGGCGATGCGTCCGAAATTTTCCTCATGCTTCTTGTCTCTTCCGACGCCGTCACCCACAATGGCAATCTGGACATCGCCGTTTTCAATCACGAAACGCAGGGCGATGTGCTCCAGGAGTTCCACCCCCTTCTGGGCCGGATCAAGCCGTGACGGCCAATACAGGAGAATGGCCTCGGGGTTGACAATCAGGCCGGTTCGCTTCTGGAAGGCCACCAGATTTTCCTTCTTCGCGGCAAGCACATCATCTCCAGGACCGTAGTTCCTGACCAGATAAGGACATACTTCCGGGTACATGAGTCTCGACGGTGCGTTCAGAATGGCCAGCGTCGCCCCATGATTGTATTTGGCCTTGATCTCCTGACGCACGGATGCCGGGATAATGGACCGGTCCAGGAAATAGTCCTCCAGAATTTCGTACAGAAACCTGACACCTACGAAATTGATCAGGTCGGCATTCTTGATCGCCGTCGCCTGGCAGTCGACTGCCGGATGAACATGGTTCCCGGACAAATAAAAATAGTCCCGGAGACTTTCAGTATCAATACCAAAGAGCATGTCCAGGGGAATATGACCGGTGTGGACATTGTGGATGGTATGCAGGACGGGGCAGCCCGTCGCCTTGGCATAGGCCGTAATGGCACCGCCCGCCATCCAGTCATGACTGTGGATAATGAGTCTCCCGCCGCTTCTGGCCCTGACGGTCTTGATGATGTTATTGATCATTTGTCTCTGGAACTCTGCCGCATTCAGAAAGGGATTTCCGGAATAGGCACTCGTAAGATTGGCCAAAAAGGATGCATTGACCAGATGAATCCGGTCCGGGTCGATCCTGTACCGGATATCCCGCCATTGCTCCTCATTCAACCCGCATTCTTCTTTGAATCGCTTCTTCAGATTCAAGGTTCCCAGGTGGCAGTCGATACCTCTTTCGCGAAGTCCTTCGCATAAAGCCGCCACCACTTCTCCCATGCCGCCGCTTTTCCCGGAGATGTACCTGGCGAGAGTCCCCATGTCCTCCGGCAAACGACCGATTTCGGGTGTGAGAAGAAGCACCGAGGTTTTTTCGGTCATGATGCCCATCCTTTTTCTAATTCTGTCTTCTTATTGCAGAAGGGAAAAAAGTTTCTATTTCGTGAGGAAAAATTCTGCCATAGGCTTTCATTTTTTCCTCGAAAAGCTGGTGATCAGCAGTGATAACGCCATTACCCAGAACCGACAACGGACTGACCAGGGAAACGATGGTGCAGGCGGGGCACTGGAAATGCATGTGGCCGGAGAAGGGATTGTGGCCCAGATATTTGAACATCTCCGATGATGGAATATCCTCGTTCAGACCCCAGACATCAATTTTCCCCAATTTACCGCAGTA
>CAZIPU010000049.1:1909-6188 GCA_964541005.1 uncultured Syntrophales bacterium
AGATTCTTATTGCTTTTGTTTAAACCCAGCTTCCGGCGAATATTGTTCCGGTGGAAATTAATCGTGCGATCCGTTGAATGCAGGATTCCGGCAATGTCCTTCGTTGATTTGCCTTCTCTGATCAGATTGGCCACCTCGATCTCTTTTGAAGTAAGATTGAGAAACTTTGAACTCAATTTGTTGGTAAATGGAGAGGTGATATCCCGGAGAGACAAATCGATCACCGTCACACAGGCAGCTTCTTTGGGATTCAGAGGGCTGCTTTTCAGCTTATCAAGGTATGGCGTCACCAGTTTATGTATATTGGACATGATGCTGTCTTCCAGTTCCCCCATGTCTTTTTCCCGCTGATTGATCAGGACTCTCAGCGCTGTGTTGGTTTCCTCCAGCAGCCCGGTTTTCGCTTCAAGCTCTGCCGTCCGCTTTTTCACCATTTTTTCAAGGTTTTTCCGATGCTTGCTTAATTCCTCTTCCGCCTGCTTGCGTTCCGTAATATCCACGCCGGAGCCACCTACATATTTTCGGCCGTGCGTATCTTCCAGCCGGAATTTGTAACTCCACCAGTAGCTTTTTGTACCGTCCGGATTGAGTAATGCTTCGAGGACGGTGCGGGTGCGTCCATCATGCAGCACGGCAAGATCGTTCTTATGAAAGACCTCGGCTGTTTTTCCAGGCCAGAGTTCAAAGTCAGTCTTGCCACGCCAGTCATCGTTTCTGAGGCCAAATTGCCGCTGATAGGATTTGCTCAAAAAAATGTAACGCCCTTCCTCATCTTTGATCCATGCAATACCGGGACTGTTGTCCATGAAGATCCGGAATCGCTCTTCACTTTCCCGCAACGCCGCCTCGGCGCGCTTGCGTTCCGTGATGTCGGTAACGAAGGAATAATACTCCGGATTCCCCAACCTGTCCGATGCAAGGTTAACCAGTAATTCGACGGCAACGCGGGTGCCGTCCTTGCGGATGTATTCCTTGGAGTACTGAACCGGCAGACCGGTGCGGTGTAGTTCTGCCAGCATCTGCTGTTCAGTCTTGTGCCATTCAGGGGGTGTTAAATCTGTTGTCCAGTCTATTGTTCTAAGTTCATCTGCGCTATACCCCGTAAGTTTCTCGAAGGCAGAATTGAATAGATCGATCCGCCCTTCCGAGTAAGCCATTGCGAAAGGCTGTGATGAAAGCCTGATGATGTTTGCCAAAAACTCGTTTCGCTGCCGGCTTTCGTGGAGCGCTTCCTCCAACCGCTTGCGTTCGGTAATGTCACGGCCGACCGCCTGGTACTCCAAAATCTGCCCTTCCAAACCCAATATGACCTTGTTATTCCACTGCATCCAGTGCAACCCCCCGTTGGGCGCGATCACGCGGTGTTCAATGGTTCCGGATGGGTTCGATGAAGTAAGTGAAGAAATGTGCTTATTCACGGCATAATGATCTTCTTCGGGAATTAAAGGGGTAAAGGGCTTGCCGACAAGTTCGTCGCGCTGCTTGTCAAAAAAACGGCAATAGGCCTCGTTGACAAAGGAGAGGGTTCCGTCTGAAACCCACCGGCAGATAAGCTCGGTTTGATCTTCCACGACGGCACGGTACCTTTCTCCGCTTTTTTGTACCTCTTCCTCCATGCGCTTCCGCTCTGTGACGTCCATTATCAGGGACAGCACAGAAATAAGTTCCCCCGTTGCGTTCAACAGCGCAGAATTGTACCACTCGCAAATGATGATGGAGCCGTCCTTGCGATAGTTGCGGTTTATGTGGAGATTGCTGGTACGGCGTGATGAAATCATGTCGGCACTCAGCTCGGCGACACGCCGCACATCATCTTCATGAACCCATCTTAACTGGTCGATCCTTTTGCCCATCACCTCTTCGGCATTCCAGCCGAATATTTGCTCGGCTTGCTTTGACCAATAGGTAATCTGGTAGTTCCTGTTGAATTCCACAATTCCCAGAGGTGTGTTCTCCATGTGAAAATTAAGCCGCTGCACTACTTCTTTCAGCGTATTTTCAGCCTGTTTTCCTTTTATTGATTCTTCTTCGAGAAGCCTGATTCTTTTTTCCAGGTCTTCATAGGTTGGTTTCCCGGTCATTCGGAATGGATACTCCTTTTATTTGCCGAAAAAAATGCATGATGATTGACGGTACGGCTTGGTGAACGAATCCGGTTCGCTTTTCGTTTTTAATCAACACGACAAAAATTAAACTTTTGCAATCTTGATATTGCATTTCCCCGAGAATTCAGCAATTGAAGACAACAGACGGGAAAATTTCGTTTCCTCGCCGGCAAAGATTCCCTTTCCCCCGGCGTAAAATCAAGTGTGGTGGCGATTCAACAGCTTCTTCAAGTCATTTTCCCCGGTGTGAACGGGAAAGAGATCCCGGATTTCCCGTGCCGGTCGATTTTCGTCCCGGTACAGGATGCCGATGGCGATTCTGTCCGGCCAGGACTCGGCGGTCCGGATCGCCTCAAACCGGTCTGCGGTGGGGGCGACCCGATACACCCGGTCGGCGTACCACTGGTAAGTGTTGATCTTGTTGAAACTCACGCAGGGCTGAAGAATGTCAACCACCGCCGTTCCCTTGAAGCGGACCGCCTCCTTGATGAGTTCTTTCAGGTGGTCCTTTTCCCCGGCGAAACCCCGGGCCACGAAAGGTGCTCCCATGGCAAGGGCCAGGGTCAGCGGATGGAGGGGTTCGTTGGGGTTTCCCAGCGGGTCCAGCGGGTTTTTGACTCCCCGGTCCGTTGTGGGGGAACTCTGTCCCTTGGTCAGTCCGTAGACCTGGTTGTTGGTGATGAGAATCGTGATGTCGAGATTCTTCCGGATCGTGTGGAGAAAGTGGTTTCCTCCCTCCCCATACATGCAGCCGTCGCCGGAGACGGCGAGCACCGTCAGTTCCGGCCTGGCCAGCTTGATCCCCACGGCGAGCGGTACGGAACGCCCATGGAGGCCGTTGAAGTAATTCGTGTTCAGATACTGGGGCATCTTTGCTCCCTGGCCGATGCCCGAGGTCAGGACGATCTGCTGTGGCGGAACGGCCAATTCGGAGAGGGCTTTCTCCAGGGCGCTGCGGATGGCAAAATTCCCGCAGCCGGGGCACCAGGCAATGTCGTAGGGCAGGGTTGTCATGGTTTGACCTCCATGATTTTCAGGATATGTTCACGAATTTCGCCTGCCGTGAAGCATTCCCCGTTGTATTTGAGAATTTTATGGTTGATGTCCACACCGAGTTCCCGCTTCAGGAGCCCTGCGAACTGGCCGGTGGCGTTATTTTCCAGGCAGACAAGCGTTCTCGCTTCCAGGTTCCATTCGGATGTCATTCCCGGAAAGAGCGGATAGACCTGCGAAAAGTGCAACGCGCCCAGGGGTAACCCTGCCTTGTTGATCTCGCTGACGGCCTCCTCGACGATCTGCCGGTTCGATCCCCAGGAAAGAATCAGCCATTCGGCTTCCGGATCTCCACAGAAAGTGGGTTTGCGGGAGAAGGATTCCATGTGTGTCGTTTTTTTCATCCGCTTGTCGACCATTCGAACGTGAAGATCGAGGTCCTCGGTGATGCGGCCGTCCTCGTCGTGCTCGTCCGAATCGACCCGGACGAGGGCCTGACCGATGCCCGGGCAGGTGAGAGGTGAAAGGCCGCCCTCGGTCAGGGCGTAACGCCGGTAGGTCTCATCATAGGCCTGGTCGTTCCGCCGGCTGACCGACAGAGGCACGTCCTGTTCCAGGACCTGGATCGAATCCGCCAGGTACTGATCCGTCAAGATCAGGATTGGACACTGGAGCGAGTCGGCCAGATCGAAGGCATTCCGGGCGATCTCGATCGCTTCCATGATGGCGCCGGGGGCAAAAATCATTCGTGGAAATTCACCGTGACCGGCGTGAACCAGAAGGTTCAGGTCTCCCTGTTCGGTTCTTGTGGGCAGTCCGGTGGAGGGACCCGGTCTTTGGGCCAGCATAACAACCACGGGCGTTTCTGTCATTCCTGCCAGGGAAAGGCCTTCCGTCATGAGATCGAAACCGCCGCCGGAAGTTGCCGTCATGGCGCGAAGGCCCGCGTAGGAGGCGCCCAGGGCCATGTTGATGGCGGCGATTTCGTCTTCCGCCTGCTCGAAGTGAAGGGGAAGATCACCCGCGGCATTGGCAAAGTAGTTCATGATAGAGGTGGCGGGGGTCATGGGGTAGGCGGCCATGAACCGGCAGCCGCCTAAAATGGCCCCCAGGCCCAGGGCCTGGTTCCCGTCGAAGCGGAGGAATTTCCCGGCTGCGGGTTTTATGGGGAATTTCCCGGC
>CAZIPU010000049.1:6288-12904 GCA_964541005.1 uncultured Syntrophales bacterium
TCCCGTCGAAGCGGAGGAATTTCCCGGCTGCGGGTTTTATGGGGAATTTCCCGGCCAGGTTTTTCTCCTGCGCATAGCGGTATCCCTCCCGGATCATCGCCAGCCTGTCTTCGTTCATGACAGCATCCGGGAGCGTTTCCGGGTTGCAGCCGATCGCGGCCAGCACACAACCCATGAGGACGACGTTCACCGCGAAGCTCCCGGCGAATTTCTCTTTTACATCTTGCCCGATTCGCCGGATTTCTTCCTCGTCGATCAGGATGCCGTCCGGGGAAAGGGTCGGCCCGTGCCTGCGTCCGGATTCTTTATCGAAGGCCAGGAGCATTTCCCAAGCATTCCCTCCCAGGGCATGAACCGGTCCATCGGAAATCCGGATCATGTGGAAGTTGTGCCCTCCCCGGATCCGGGACATGTAGTTTTTGGTGGCAAAGAAATGATAACCCGTCCGGGCCAGGATCTCCGTCACGCCGAGCTCAATGCTCAACAGGCCGTGCCCCGCCTCTCCCGCGATTTTTAGATTGAATTCCATTTCAACTTCCTTTCCTACAGACAAAAAGAAGAGGTTTGGGACTACTTGTCCGGACGTTTCAGAAATTCCCGGAAACCATCCAGGGGCTGGGCTCCGACGAGACGGTGCCTTTCATTGACAATAAACGTCGGAACGCCGTTGATCCCTTCCCGGCAGGCCATGTTTTTGAAGGCGTCGATCCGGCTTGCGTATTTCCGCTCCGTCAGCGCCTCTTCCAGGGCCGCCTTGTCAAGGCCGCAGGAGGCGGCGACATCGAGAATCGTCTGCATCAGGCTGATATTCTTTTCTTCGACGAAATGAGCCCGAAACAGGCGATCATGGAAAACGTCAAAAAAAGCCGTCTGCTTGGCGAATTCGGACGCTTCCAGGGCCAGTCCGGAATTGTCGAGTCGTTCCGCACGGCCGAAGGGCAGATCCGGTACGCCGGATTGTCTTGCCAGCTTTCGATAGAACTTATCGAAGAGGGTACCCGGGAACATGTCCGTCAGGAGTACGCCCTGCGGCGGCGTTTCCGGGTGGACTTCGAAGGGGATCCATTCGAGGTCTAGGGGAACTTCCCTGCCCACGATGTCGACAACGGCCTTGCCGACGTAGCAGAACGGTCAGATGTAATCGAAAAAGATACGGATTCTTATTGCCATGGCGTCTCCTTGGGTTTGCAGGAAATGAATCATGCCTGTTTGACGCGGCATAGAGTATTGTTTGACGTCATATTGAAACACAGAATCGCATTTTTCGCACCCGATTTCAGAGGTGAAAAAAAACAGCAAAAACTTTTTCCCCAAGTGTGCGGGCGGGTCATTCGGCCTTCATGACAGGTGAAATGCCAGGGACAGGGCGTTACCGTCTACCGTGAGCCCCATGCCGGCATGGATCAACTCGCTGTTTTTCCGGATAAAAGGGTGATAGACGAGTTCCGATTCCAGGAGATTGATTTTTGTCCCAGCAAGAGTTTGCAGGAGCCTTCGTTTGTCCGAGAGCAACTGGCCGATATTCGTTCTCACCCCTTCCATGGCCTCCGTCAGGGGAAGGGTGACGGGATGAAGCATCTGGGTTGAAATGGATTCCGGATTCGCATGTCTTTCTACGGTTGGTTGCGAAACGGTCATCTGTCTTATCCAGCGCAGGTACAAACTCGGGCTGATCTTGAAAGCGGGAGACCAGAAATAAAGGGGGATCGTTTCACGGAGCGGCGTGGTCACCTTCGGAAGGTTGGCGAGGCGGATCAGATCCGCATAGGACTCGAGGGCAAATCCGTCCGCGGCAATTTTCATTTTCCAGAAGGGGAGATAGCTGTCCGGCATGGAAGACGACGCCAGGATCGTAAAATCGAGCTCTTCCAGCCGATTCTTCCGGTACTGCCAGAGGGAGTGGCAATTGTTGCAATGAAGGCTCAGTGCGTCCTTTTCTCCCTCCAGGTTCCATCCGCAGCGGGGACACAGGGTGGGCAGAAAGAAGATTTTCCCGTCGGAGGTCGGATCTGTCCGGGGTAGATCCCGGAGCACACCCGGCTCGGCCAGGTCGTTCAGTCGCCGGTTCGTTACGGCATCGTAAAGAGTTTTCCCTTCCAGATAGACCGGGGTGTAGATCAGGCTCGTGACTTCTCCGATAAAGTCGGCGCCCCCGTCTACATCGTGATCACCCGGTGGAAAGATCGACTCCATGGCAGATCTCTCGGGAGCCAGAAGGATTCCCGGCATTTCCGGCGTCAGAAATCGCAATTTCATGGCCTGGGGACGAACGCCCAGCGACTGCGGGATCTGCGTGAGCCCGACGGCCTTCCGGTTGATGTCGACGAAACGAAACTGGGCCTGCATGTCCCGGAAAAAGAATTGGGAGCCCTTCACGCGCCAGTAGGGAAGGTGATAAATTTCCCGATCCTGCCCCTGATGGTGAGGGATGACGTAGCGGAAGCCGTCTTCCCGGACCAGGTACAGCTTTGTCCGGCAGTAGGGGCAAGCCAGAATCCGGTCCGTTTCGTCGAGCGTGACCGGGGCGCCGCACTGCGGGCATTGGTAGTCGATTTGCCAGTTGCCTTCGGTCATCGTCCTGTAAGCTCCTGTAAGAGGCTGTGATGGGGGGAGCCTCCGGAATGCCCGGCAAGACTCAACGGCCACCTTTTAAGGTGTTTTTGCTGTTCCGGCAATACTTTTTTGATGTATGGCCTTGCCGTTTCACCGTCCGGTTGATTCTTTCAGGATGCGGCTGATTCAAAAGGGGGCTGGTGGGTCCATTCTGCTTTATCCTCCCCAGACTTTTCTTCGTTCATGAAAGAAACAAGCAGGATTTGACAAAATACAGCAAGATGGTATTTTCTTATCCATCATTCGGTCCCCTTTTGCGACGTCTGGAGATCATGGCGATGTTCCGAACGGTAGACAGCGATCCGGGGGGCGACGATCGAAAGGATTCGACCATGATTTCAAGATATTCAATATGGAAGCGGTTGGTTGTGCTTTGCTCCCTGCTGCCTTTTTTAGTTTCCCCTGCATTCGCAGACGACCGGAGTGCCCGGGAATCGGTCGTTCCGGGGACTGCGGCTTCGACGGAGGGGAACAAGGAGGAAATCATCGATCAATTGGTCGAGACAGCCAAAAAGCTGACCCGTGAGGGCAGATACAATGATGCCCTCGACGATTACAACCAGGCCATCACGTTATCTCCCGGGGACGCCGTTTTATATTTTGAAAGAGGCAGTCTCTACTACTTCATGATGGTTTCTTCGGGGTCTGAACCGGATCAAGAAACCACTTCACCGGCCGCTTCTCCCTCGGCGGCGGCAGGACCCGCCGAAGGCTCCGAGCCTGTGTTCCCCTTCCGGCAGTATTGCAACCTGGCCCTGGCCGATTTCAACCGTGCCATTTCCCTGAACGAAAACTTCAGCATCTTTTTTTACATGCGGGGCTCCCTGCTGGTTTCGGACTTCTGCCCCCAGCGGGATGCGGTAAAAGCCATCGCGGATTTTGACAGGGCGATCCGGATCAATCCTTCCAATGCGGTTCACTATCTGGAAAGAGGGACCGCCTACGCGAGCCTCAATCAGTTCGATTCGGCCGTGGCGGATATCCGTAAAGCCATTTCCATGGAACCGAATAACTATTATTTCTATCATGATATAGGGATGATCTATGAAAGAATGCAACTGAATCGGGAAGCCGTCGAACATTACAAAAAGGCCATGGAATTGGCTCCTCCGGATCAGATGCCTTTGCTGAATCGTTCCCTGATCCTAGCCCGAGAAAATAAAAACCGGGACCTGATCGGGGATTACACGGAACTCATCGCCAAAAGGCCCGAAGTATCTTATCTTTACATCAATCGAGGCAGCCGCTACGGGGATGAAGGGAGGCTTCGTCAGGCGATTGAAGATTATTCGACGGCCATCACCCTCCAGCAGGATAACGGAGAACTGTATTTTACCCGTGGCAAGATGTTTTATGAATTGAGGCAAAAAAAAGATGCCTTAAAGGATTTCAGGGTGTCATGCGGCCGGGGAAATGTCGGGGCCTGCTGTTATCGAAGGATTACCGAACAGGATCTTGACCGGGGTGACGGCTGGATTTCCTTCTGGTATTCCAGGGATCACCGGAGATACTTTTATGACCGGAAGATAAGAGGTCTGGAAATAGGAAGCGGGAAAGTGGTCCGCGTACTGATCGAACCGGATATAACCATGGAAAAAAATGCCGCGGAAAACGGAAAGGGAGTAACGGGCGCCGATGAAAAGCCTCTGGTCCTCGAAAGGTGGGAATTCAACTGCTTCCGTCACCGGGTTCGAGTCAGGACGCAAAAAAAGTTCCACCGGGATGGCCGGGTAATCGCAAACGATCCGAATTTCGAGCCATATTCACGCCCTGTTTTCCCCGGTGGCATCAGCGAGCGGTTGTTTCAAATCGTCTGCACGAAGGAGTGATGTCCTATACCCTTCTCGAAGAGTGGGCGCGCTTTGCTGGGAAGCGGGTTCACAAAACCCATCAAATTTACGCCGAGGCTTTTTATAGGCCTGATGCTGAGTATCAACAATTGCGGATTGAAGCACGCACAAAAAAGGCAGAGCCGAAAGGCCCTGCCTTTTTTGTAACTATCTAAAATATAAATATTAATCTTCGTGCGGCACTTCATATCTCCGGGGCAGGGGATACTATATTGATAGAAGATGGGTATAATGCGGATCATATCCTGTGGTAAACGGCGGTGAATCCAGAAATGCCGGGTTAATACGGTCTGAATATCTGTTCTATTCCGGTATGTACCAGTCATTTAGGAATTTTTTTGAGGGTAATGAGACCATGTGTCTTTATTGAGTATAAATTCTACTGAAGATATAAGTATTTAGTACGGATATTTCAGTTTACCACCGGGATGAATCATGTTAAGAGCCCTCCTTCATGAAGGTCGGACAGTCCACTTTTGATTAAGCCGCAAAAGTCTTGTTTTGTCATTCCGAAGAGCACCGGCGACGAAGAATCTCCTGTAATGTTGGATCTTTTCCCGATGCCCGGATGACATTTGAAGTGCTTTCGACTTTTTTAGAGGCCATCACTTTTTAAGAGGTGGCATGTCATAGTTATTATTTATTGATAGTGTGGAAGTGCATATGAAAACAGTGAAAGATGTTTTAGAAGTGAAAGGTTACAATACCATATGGTCGGTCTCACCGGACGCGATGGTTTATGACGCATTAAAATTAATGGACGAAATAAACGTCGGGGCATTGCTGGTCATTGACGAAGGTGAACTCGTCGGAATCATTTCCGAAAGGGATTGTGCCCGCAAACTTACTCTTCAGGGAAACTTGGCGATTGATACACCCGTTGGAAGTATTATGACGAGCCACATAGAGTGGGTGACGCCCGATGCCGGTTTAGAGCAGTGCGTGAAGCTGATGAAAGAAAAAAAAATCAGGCATTTGCCGGTTTTTGAAGATGGCAGTTTAATTGGCGTCATATCCGTTGGGAACATTCTGAAAACAGTCATGTGCCGGCAAAGTATGTTAGAGTCTTAACCCCCTCTGTTACCTGGTTCACCAATCTGATCAAGCTGTTTTGCCGACCGGGAAAGAAATTTCCCCTCCAACTGGTGTCAGCCGCCATGAGAGACGCTTTTCGACTACCGATGAGAATCCTCGGATCATGGCGGCATGAAATCCTTCCATCTTCCCAGAGGAGGGCCGAGGCGCCGGTGTTTTTTTTGATCCGTCAGGAAATTCTCCAGGGAATCGATTTTTTGTCAAGCCATTCGATTTGATGCGGAAGAAATTTTACGCCGGTTTGATTCGTTCTCCGCACTGGTTGCAGAACATGGCGGTGAAAAGATTTTCCGTGCCGCAGCGACTGCATTGCATGGGCAGGGGCTTCTCGGCGACAGGTTTTCCGCACTGCAGGCAGAACTTGGCGTTGGCGGGCAGATTCTTGCCGCAATCGGGGCAGCGTTGAAAGACGAGAATCTGGTGGCCGCAGAAGGGACAGAACTTCGCGTCGGCCTGGATGGCCTGCCGGCAGTCGGGACAGACCATGCTCTTCTCCACCGGGATGCCGTCGGCCTTTTCCCTGAATGCTCCGGCAAACATGGCCGGCATCATGAATCCCATGCCCATTCCCATCCCCGCTCCCGCTTCACCCTGATTCTGAGCGGCCTCTTCGATGGCCATGGCGGCTTTCAACTTCAGCAGCTTATTCAGGTCTTCGAACACGTTGAGCCGGCTCTTGTCGTCGATGGCTTTCTGCACGTCCGGCGGCGGGGTGATGGACTGGATGAAGAGGTCGCTGAGCTCCAGTCCGAAACGGGTGAAATCGGCCTGAAGAATCTTTTTCAGTTCGTCGGACAGGTCGTTGTAACGGCTGGGGAGGCTGAAGATCGTATCGATGTGCTCCCCCATCAGGTCGTTGAACCGGGACACGATGACACGGCTCAGATAATCCTCGATTTCGCCTTGCGTAAAGACGCCCTGGGTGCCGATCAGGTTGTTGATCAGCAAGACCGGCTGGAGAACCCGGATGTTGAACATGCCGAAAGACCGCAGACGGATCAGCCCCAGTTCGCTGTCGCGGAACGCGACGGGGTCCCGCGTGCCCCAGGTCAGGTTCG
>CAZIPU010000050.1:0-11280 GCA_964541005.1 uncultured Syntrophales bacterium
CCGAAGCGCTTCTCCCATTCGTCCCACACTTTGAGGATCGTTTTTCTGGAATTGACAATGGCCGCCTCCCTGGCCCTGGTCGCCTCGGAAAAAATCTCCGGCAGGCCCAGGGTCCCCATGGAGCAGGGATGATCCGGATGTAATGATGCATACGGTTTGTAGACCGGTAAAAAGGCATCCACTTCTTCCTGAAGGGGAAAATTCATTACCTCAACGACATGCGTAAGTTGGAATCCATCCAGATTAACATTAACAGGCAGCATGACATCCCTGTCTTCCGCAATCCGAAAGGCCTGAATCATCATATCGATCACTTCCTGGCCGTGGGACGCGAAAAGAGAGATCCATCCCGTGTCTCTTTGTGACATGATGTCCGAATGATCGTTCCAGATATTGAGCGGTCCGGACAAGGCGCGGTTGCCTAGAGCCATAACCACAGGCAGCCGCATCGAGGATGCAATGGCCATGATTTCCGCCATGTAGAGCAAACCCTGGGAACTGGTCGCCGTGAAGACCCTGGCACCGGCGCCGGAGGCACCCATACAGGCGCTCAGGGCGGAATGTTCGGACTCGACGCAGATGAACTCCGCATCCAATCTCCCTTCGGCAACGATGTCCGAAAGATGTTCCGGTATATGTGTGTTGGGTGTAATCGGATAGGCTGCAATGACATCAGGCCTGCAGAGGGCGGCCGCCTCTGCCGCTGCAAGCGCTATTTCCATCCCCTTACGTTTTCCCATAACCTAACCCTCCTCAACCATCTTGATGGCAAGGGGCCAGCACTCGTGGGCACAAATGCCACAGCCCTTACAATAATCGAGATCCGCCTCGAAAAAACCGTCCTCTTTTTCGATGATGCATCCTTCGGGACAGAAGATATAGCACACCCCGCATTTGATACATTTCGTATTATCCCAGATGGGCTTTTGGGCGCGCCAATCCCCTGTATGGTACTGACTCGCACTTCCGGGTTCGGAAACGATACATCCCGGCGTGACATCCTGCCAATTTTCCGGCCATTTTTTATTTGCCATGTCGATCCCTCAATATGAATACGTGTCTCAATTGATCTTTACTTCTTCGAAAGCCCGCTTCAGGGCCGCCATGTTTTTCGACGCAATCCGGCCGAAACGGTGTTCCACGGGTCCGTTCAAAGCATCCAGCCCGACGACACCCGTTACCTTGACCAGGGCACCCAGCATGGTCGTATTGGTAATGGGAACCCCCAATTCCTTCCAGGCGATTCCCGTTGCATCAACCGTAGCAATAGCCCCGGAATAATTAAGGATTTTCTTTACATCGGCGGCCGTTTTGGATGTATTCACGATCAATTTACCATTCGGCTTCAGACCTTCCGTGACGTTCACCAACCCGATCAAACTTTCATCCAGAACGACAACCACATCCGGATGATATATGCCTGATCTGATTCTGATCCTCTCGGAGTCAACGCGGTTAAACGCCGCCACAGGGGCGCCTCTTCTTTCGGGTCCGAAACTTGGAAACCCCTGAGCGTACTTCCCTTCCTCAATGGCCGCCAGGGCAAGCAACTCAACCGAGGTAACCGCCCCCTGACCTCCTCTGCCATGCCATCTGATTTCAATCATTCCCTGTCTCCCTCTTTCATGAGAGTAAAATCTAATTAATGATGTAAGCCTTGGTTAATATTATAATCGGATAGCCGTGTCAATTAAATTCTCCATCATTTAACGGCAGATAAAATGATTAAGCTGCCGCCAATCTTCCCTAAAAACCCGCCCGGCACAAAGGAGTTACCCTCTTCACCCGATTCATTCTGCCCCCCACGAAAGACAAAGCCCATGTTCTGTCATGTCGGATCTTATCTATAAAAAAGGTGGATGGCAAAAGGGGGGAACCAAAAACCATCCACCTATATATAAACTGAAAGAGCCATTGCTGTAAGCCCCTCTCAGATTGTCCTTAGGGGGTGGTGGATGGAAAGGAGGGAACAAAAACCATCCACCTATTTATGATCGGAATGATCGTTTATATTATTCTCGTTATCAAGGAAAAATCGGCTCAGCTCCTTGTCACTGTTCTTTTTCTCGGTTTCAAATAAATCCAGATGCGCTTTATCTTCTTCTCCAATGAAGAAGTGAAATTCTCCTTTTTCCTCGCCTTTTCTATGATCTGACCCTGACAAGGTTTGACCCCGTTTGTGTGTCCTTCTTTGTTTCTGTTCCATCCCCTGCATCAAAGGGCACCTTGGAACTTACATATTGAAAAGCAACTTAAATGCCAATCCTTGAGAATATCCTCCGCCAATCGGATTATTTGTTCATTTCTTATCAAAGACTTAATATATTCAATATATTATATGCAAACATGATTCTATTCTGCAAACACACCCCCTGTTATTTCCTGCATGAAACGGGGAAGCACGCCTGCCACGACGGACCGACGTGTGTGCGGAATAAGAACACACGATCCTCGCCTACACGCATTTTTTCCTAAAACCATGGGCCGGGAAGAGACGTCCATTTCTCATAAAACAGCATTTAAAGAAATATAACCTATTAGAATATCAAGATGTTTTTCATTAAGGAGATTGCCGAGCGGTGTTTTTTCTCGAAGAGGAAAACGACTTGGGGCGAAATGTGCCATTTGCGAACATGCGTACGCTTATCGCACACCTGCATCCAGAGCGCAGAGAACTGCAAAGAAAACTGAACTAAAAAAATGAGCCTTCCCCATTTAATCAGAGTCCGCAAGGGTGGATCGTTGCCGGTAGCGACCTATCGCCTCTTCATAGAGATCACCACCATGGCTGTCATTGATGACCACCAGGGGCAACTCGACCACGTCAAGACGCATGATCCCTTCGGGCCCCAGGTCTTCATAGGCCACCCAATCGGCACTTCGGACACATTGGGCCATCAGGGCCGCAATACCGCCCACGGCTCCGAAGTAGACCGCCTTGAAACGGCAAATCGCTTCCCGAACTTCGGGAGCGCGCTTTCCCTTGCCGATCATGCCTTTCAAACCTAATTCCAGGAGCTTGGGGACAAACCGATCCATACGCCCGCTTGTCGTCGGTCCAATGGAACCGATCGGCGCCCCAGGTTTGGCCGGGGTGGGTCCGGCATAAAAGATGATCTCCCCGGGCAGAGGAAAGGGCAGGGGATTCCCGGCCCTGATTGCATCGAGTATTCTCAGATGAGCCGCGTCGCGGGCCGTGTAGATCCTTCCCGTTAAAAGAACACGATCACCGGCGCGTAGCGATTCGCAAATTTCATCCGTCAAAGGGGTGTGAAGGGCTATGATCGGATCCATCTCAGAGCAGTACCTCACGGTGCCTTGCCACATGGCACTGAATATTCACGGAGACAGGGAGACTCGCGATATGGCAGGGCATCATCTCAACATGAACGGCCAGCGCCGTCACGAGCCCGCCGTATCCCTGGGGACCGATACCCAGCTTGTTAATTTCTTCAAGAATTTCCCGTTCAAGCCGGTTCAGCCTTTCGTCGCGGTCATTAGGGGTTCCGACGGGACGCAGGAGGGCTTTCTTGGCCAGCAAGGCCGACTGTTCCATGGTGCCGCCGATGCCGACACCGACGATAACAGGCGGGCAGGGATTCGAACCGGCCTCCGCCACACGGTCAACCACATAGCGCTTGATTCCCTCGTAACCCGCAGCGGGCACCAGCATGGCGGTACCGCCCATGTTTTCACTTCCCCCGCCTTTGGGCATCGCAACGATTTTCAGCCGCTCCCCCGGAACGATATCGGTGTAGATAACGGCAGGCAGATTGTCTTTTGTATTGGTTCTCGAGAAGGGATCACAAACGGATTTTCTCAGATAGCCTTCCGCGTAGGCCAGACGGATACCTTCCCGGACAGCTTCATAAAGGTCTCCATCGATAACATGAACATCCTGACCTAATTCCAGAAAAACCACGGGAAAACCGGTATCCTGACACAGCGGAGCCTTTCCCTCACCGGCAACAGCCGCATTTTCCAGAATCTG
This sequence comes from uncultured Syntrophales bacterium, assembly GCA_964541005.1. GTDB lineage: Bacteria > Desulfobacterota > Syntrophia > Syntrophales > JAAYKM01 > JAAYKM01. The sequence continues at coordinate 3,992 of CAZIPU010000050.1, forward strand.
GGAAAGGACATACCGGCCAAGGTCGGAGATCTCAGTCTCCCTTGCCCGGCAAAGGGCATCCAGGACATCCTCTCCAAGGGATGTGTTGGCCTCCAGAAAGAGCCGCTTCACCGCCTCGGTGACGAGGAAACAGGAGATCTCCCTAACCTTCATCACAATGGTTCCATGCCCCTTCTGAATTCCAGCGATTTGGAGAGGGTCATCCGGTCCGTATACTTGAGATCCCCGCCGACGGGAACCCCCATGGCGATCCGCGATACCGTAATCCCTTTGCCCTTCATCATCTTTGTAATCAACAATGCCGTGGCTTCTCCCTGGACACTGGGATTGGTTGCGATGATGATTTCAGCTACGCTACCCTGATCGACACGATCGACCAACTGAGGCAGATGGAGCTGCTCCGGCCCGATGCCGTCAAGAGGTGACAGGGCCCCATGAAGAACATGGTACGTTCCATGGAAGCAACCGCTCTCCTCGATCGCAATCAGGACATCCGGTTCCTCGACGACACAGATCTTATCTCCTTCCCGCCGGCTATCTCCGCATATGGCGCATAGATCTCCCTCTGCCAGATTGTAGCAACGGGAACACAACTTGATTTTTTCTTTCACTTCAAGAATGCTCTGGGCCAGTCTTTGGGCATCCTCTTTCGAATCCCGAAGGACAAACGTGGCCAGCCGGGTCGCCGTTTTTTCCCCGATACCGGGAAGACGGCCGAACTCCTTGATCAGGCGCTGAATGGGAAGAGCGTAACCATTCGTCATCGATCACTTCCTAAAACATGCCCGGGATATTGAATCCACCCGTCACTTTGGCCATTTCCGATGAAACCATTTCCTGGGCTTTGCGCATTCCTTCGTTTACCGCCGCCATGATCAGGTCTTGCAGCATATCGATATCTTCGGGATTGACGACATCTTTTTCTATCTTCAGGGACAGGAGCTCGTTCTTGCCGTTTATGACCACAGACACCATCCCGCCGCCCGAGGTGGCTTCGACGGTTTTTTTCTCCATCTCCTCCTGTATCTTGGTGATTCTTTCCTGAATTTTTTTGGCCTGCTTCATAATATTGTTCATATTCTGCATCATGGTTTCCTCCTGCCGTTGTTCGCTGGTTGTCCGGCCAGAAACTGCCGGGCGCTTCAGATTATTTTTGTAACTCCGCTACATAAACCGCTATCCGCTGCCGCTAAGTCTTGCTTTTCCCCTCCCGGGGCACGATCTCCCTGACCTCCGCCCCTTCGAAGACATCAAGAATCGTCTGCAACAGGGGTTGATTCAAGGCCTCCCGCCGTATCTCCTGCATGCTGCCGTTCCGGTTTTCCATCGAAACAGTTTCACCCTCCTCACCCTCATACGTCTCGACCATCAGACCGAGCCGTCCGCCAAAGCATTCGGAACACAAGGCGTTCAGTTTGTCTTGCTGCTGATGCCTGATTTCATCCAGGAAAATGTAATCTTTCCGGAAACCGATTTTCAGGAAACCTTTATCACATCCCAGAAGTTTTCCCGAATCGATTTTCGACCAGAGAGGGTAACTTGATGCCTTTACATAGTTTCGATACGTTTCCCAAAGGGTTTCCGGATGCTCGTTCCCGGAAATCCGCGGCTGTTGGGATGCAGGCTCCGCTTCTTTCTGCGCCAAGACCGCTTTTTCACCGGACGGCTCATCGGCTGCGCGAACGGTCTCGCCGGCAATGGACGATGGCTCACGGGAAACATCCGGCATTTTCTTTTCTTTCCGGGGACTCCCGGAATCCGACTGGACCGCAGACACTTTCCTGCGCAGGTCTTCCATCTTTTCAAGGATATCTTCGATCGGAATCAGGGGCGGCAGGTAGGCCATGCGCACCACCGTCTGCTCGATATTCAGGCGTGGATTCTGGCTTCTTCGGATATTCTCCTCTTCCGCCATGAGAATATCCAGCAGGCGCAGCAGCGTTTCCCGCGATAAGTCGCCGACCTGGTCCCGCAGGCGCTTCACATCCTGCTCGGAAAGGTCGGCCAGAAGCCGTTGTACATCGGCGATCTTGACCAGGAGCAGGTTTCGGAAATGCCCCTGGAGCATCTGATAGAAATAGGACATATCGATGCCCGCATAGTAGGCATCCTCCACCACGGAAAGGCCTTTTGCGGCATCTCTTTCCAGAATAGCCTGGGAGAGCTTGAACAGAAACTGACGATCCGAAAGCCCAAGCAATTCCTCGATAGCCCGATCTTCAATGACCTTCCCGGCGTAGGAAATAACCTGATCGAAGATGCTCTGGGCATCACGCATCCCCCCGTCGGCGGCCTCGGAAATCCAGATAAGCCCGTTTTCGCTGATTTGGATGTCCTCGTCACGGGCGATCTTTCTGAGTTGATCCGCAATCTGGCGAACCGACAGACGCCGGAAATCGTAGCACTGGCACCGCGACAAAATGGTCGGCGGGATTTTCTGGGTTTCCGTCGTCGCAAAAATAAAAACCACATGGGGCGGCGGCTCCTCCAAAGTCTTTAAAAGAGCATTGAAGGCTTCCCGGGTCAACATGTGAACTTCGTCAATGATGTAGATCTTATAACGGGTGGACACGGGTGAAAATCTGACGTTCTCCCGCAGCTCCCTGATTTCGTCGATGCCCCGGTTGGATGCACCGTCAATTTCCCGGACATCCATGGCCACACCTTCCGTGATTTCACGACAGGCTGTACAAACCTGGCACGGTGTGGTCGTGAGACCCGTTTCGCAATTGAGGGACTTGGCCAGAATCCGGGCAATCGACGTTTTTCCGACACCACGGGGACCGCTGAAAACAAACGCGTGGGCGATGCGATTCTGCAGAATGGCATTCTTCAGGGTCGTTACAACATGACTTTGCCCAACGACATCCTCAAAACTCTGGGGTCTCCATTTCCGGGCCAGGACCAGGTATTCCATTAACAAACCTCTACAGGGGTTACACCCAAATTAAAGATGCCGGAGGCGGGCGGGAAAAGGGGGATTCCCCGTGGTATGGCTGTAAGACGGCTTCTGTATCGCGGATTTAACAACCGAAGACTTGCTCCCGGCATCGTCAGATCGAAGATGTTTTCCATGAACCGTCCGAAAGATAGCCAGGTTGACCCGCAGCACACGCCGGTAATTGCTGCCGCTGCTTCCTTCCGGACCTGACGGGGTTCACAATCCTTCGTTGCACGGGACCCGGCTATCTAGACGGAGCCCTCTGCGATTCCGCAGAATCTAAAAAAGGGCCATGTTTGCAAGATCCTGTCATTATATGGCGGAGAGAGGGGGATTCGAACCCCCGGTACACCTTTGTGGGCGTACACACGATTTCCAGTCGTGCTCCTTCGGCCTCTCGGACATCTCTCCCGCATCAAGAAGCTAAAATAAAAAAACAGGCTTTCAATATATCTGAAACACAGGGGCTTTTTATACAACGTCCCGTTTTATATGATTTATTATGGCGGAGAGAGGGGGATTCGAACCCCCGTGGGAGCTTTTGGCCCCCAAATCGATTTCGAGTCGATCCCGTTACGACCACTTCGGTATCTCTCCGCATTGATTGGCTTACCCCAAACCAATAGGAGCTATTACCCTTTTCTCCCGAAAAAATCTACTCAAAATTTCTCCACAGCGTTCTTTATGAATGCCGACGGTTATCTCAACGGAATGATTGAGTCTTTTGTCCTGCAGGACCTGATAGAGCGTGGCAACGGCCCCCGCTTTGGGATCGAAGGCACCGAACACAAGCCGGGTCAGTCTTGCCTGCAGGATGGCTCCGGCACACATGAGACAGGGCTCCAGCGTCACATAGAGGGTCGCTCCGGAAAGACGGTAGTTTCCTATCCATTTTCCAGCCATGCGCAGGGTCAGGATTTCCGCATGGGCCGTCGGATCCGCAAGGGATATGGAGCGATTGTGTCCCCGGGCGATGACCTCCTCTCCGAAGGTCAGGACCGCACCGACCGGCACCTCCCCCTCGTCATAGGCCCGTTCGGCCTCCTCCAGGGCCAGGGACATCATCGATTGATCCCGCGCTGCCATTTCCATGACCTGTTGTCCCTTTTTCTCACACCATTCTCTGTTTTGGTTGTTGAATGCGCTTCAAAACTCTCCCTGCGCGGTCAAGCAGAATCAATCTTATCAGCAAAGCCGGGCATGGTACATGCATACAAATCATAGCTGCCGGTAAAATGTGAAACCCGTCACCTGGCCGGCATGGATGATCGGATTGATGACAAAAAAGACTGGATTTTACAACTTTTTTATTTAATGTTGATTGCCTTGGTGGAAATTTAAGGATACCCGGAATCATGATAACAAATAGAATCCTCACCATATCCATTATCGGATCGCTTTTACTCCATGGCATTGCCCTCTATCTGACGGGAATGATACAGATGAAACAATCCATTCTGGAAGAAAAGATTCTGACCGTCCATCTTAAACAGGAAATCCCACCGGAAGTCCAAACCCCGCCAACCCCTATCCCAGAAAAAAAGAGCCCGGTGAAAACAAAAGTCGCGACTGCCCCCAAGCCGGAACCGGCGACGGCAGGAAAGAGGGAAGACACCGTCGATTTGGGCGATCTTTCAAATACCCGATATAAACCCTATCTGGTCCGGATCAAGAAAAAAATCGAGAAGTACTGGACCTATCCATCCTGGGCTGCATCAAAAAAAATCGAAGGAACGTCCATGATCACGTTCTCGATCATGGATGATGGAACTCTGGATGCCGTCATCATCACCGACTCGTCGGGGTCAAAGCTGCTGGACCAGGGAACGGTCGTCGCCATTCGATCCGCCTCACCGTTTGATCCTCTGCCGCCGGCCTATGGCCTGTCGAAATTGAACATCCGCGCGTCCTTTGCGTACAAAACATCCGATTAACAAGAGCCCGCGGAACACCGGCTAGGTTTCGGAAATGATTTCCAGCAGATTATGATTCACCTCGAGTAGCCTGTCCCGGAAATCGGTCTGCTCGATCCAGGGTTTGGATTCGATTTGTTTCGTTCTCTCCCGAAGCTGACTGAGCTTTGCTTCCATGTCAGCCAGAAGATAATTCCAGTCGATCTTCGGGGCCGCCTTTTCGGGGAATTCCACGCGCTCGGTCACCTCACCCTGAACAAGCACGGATTCCTCAAGGTAATTCGGGATGTAAACCTTGAAGCCGAACCGCTCACGGATGAGACCCGCCAGCACCTGCTGGGCCGTGTATTCGCCGTGAATCAAAAAGACCTGCATCGCCTTGTTGCCGAAGTGGCTGAGCCACTCCAAAAGCTGGCTTTGACCGGCATGGGCTGAGAAACCGTTGATCGTAAATATCCTTGCCTTGACGGCAATGTCTTCGTTGAAGATGCGTACCTTCTCCGCCCCTTCGACAATTTTCCGCCCCGTTGTGCCCTGAGCCTGAAACCCCACAAAAACGATACTGGCCCCTTCCCGCCACAGGTTGTGACGGAGATGGTGCTTGATGCGTCCCGCGTCGGCCATCCCGCTGGCGGAGATCACCACCGCCGGACCATTCAAGGCATTGATATCCATGGATTCCTGGGTCGTCTGCGTATACCGTAATTGGGGAAGCTTCAGGGGATCCTCACCGTTTTTGAGCAGGGTTTTCGACTCCTTATCGAGATAATCCCGGCAGCGGCGGAAAATTTCCGTAGCCTGAATCGCCAGGGGACTGTCCACAAAAACCGGCATATCTTTGGGCAGTCGTCCGTCTTTTGCCAGCATGTGCAAAGAGTAGATAATTTCCTGGGTTCTCCCGACGGCAAAGGCAGGAATGACAACCTTCTCTCCCTTCGCGTAGCTGTAGTTGATCGCTTCCGCCAGTTCGTCCAGACTGGCCTTTTCATCTTTGTGATCCCGATTTGCGTAGGTCGATTCCAGAAAAAGAAAATCCGTTTCCGTAATGACGGATGGATCGCTGATCAGAAGTTGTGCCGGGCGCCCCACATCGCCGGAGAAAACCAGCTTTGTCGCCTTTCCATTATCTTCCGTCCACATCTCCACCAGGGAGGCTCCCAAAATATGACCGGCGTCAAGGAAGTTGACCTTCAACCCCGGGAAAGGTTCAAAGGGACGTTCGTAGGGTATGGTCTGAAACAGGGGAAAGGTTTTTTCCGCGTCTGCTCTTGTATACAAAGGCACGATCTGTTCTTCGCCATGCCGCAGATATTTTTTGGTCTTCCACAAGGCTTCCATTTCCTGGATGTGTGCGCTGTCCAGCAGCATGATCTGGAGCAATTCCTTGGTCGGCGGCGTCGTATAAATTCGCCCCCGGAAACCTTTTTGCACCATCCGGGGCAAAAGACCGGAGTGATCAATATGAGCATGGGTAATGATGAAGAACTCTATGTTCTTCGGCTCATAAATGTCGACATCCCAATTCCGTTTGTCGATCTCTGCGTTTCCCTGATGCATACCGCAATCGACAGCGAAACGATGCCCCCCCGCCTCCAGAATGAAACAGGATCCTGTCACCGTTCGTGCCGCACCCATAAACTTAATTTTCATCGATATTTCCCCCTCGTGTGCATGATCTTCCTGCCGCAGTCGTCTCCAGTTCCTTACTTCATTTGACGGCAATTTGCAATGCAACTCATTCAGGTGGACCGGTTTCTGTAAGACCGGTGCGGGTGCAAGAGAATATGTTCTTGACAAATTTACAAGATTTTATCATTGTCCCGATGTATTTTAGGTTAAACATTGACTTGATTTTCCTTCAGGGGGGTGAAGCAAATGGCAATCAGTGAAAATCGCAATTCAATTCTGTCGGCGGCCATCGTGGGGGTTTGTCTTCTCATCGGGCTTATGGCCGGCGGTTATTTCATCGGGAAAGGCTGCGCTCGTTTCAAATCGGATTCACGTACGGTAACCGTCAAGGGACTGGTCGAAAAGGAAGTAAAGGCAGACAAGACCGTATGGATGCTCAACTTTCGCAGGGCCGGCGACGATCTGAAAGAGGCTCATACCCGGATCAGCGCTGATCGGGAGGCAACCGTCGCCTTTCTGAAGGCCCAGGGTTTCAAGGATGAGGAAATCGCCCGCCAACCGACCCGAACCATCGACAAGTTCGCCCGTGAATACGGCCAGGCCAACGAACGGTTCCGTTACTTCGTGACCGGTTCCCTGCTTGTCACAACCCAAAACGTCGATCTCGTGCCCAAAGCCTTGGGAGCAACGGAGGAACTGCTCCAGTCCGGAGTCGTTCTCGACGGCCAACAGGACGGCGGAATGGCGAATCCGCGCTACATCGTCACATCCTTTAACGCCTTGCGACCCCAGCTGCTTGCGGAGGC
>CAZIPU010000050.1:11380-12867 GCA_964541005.1 uncultured Syntrophales bacterium
CGCGCTACATCGTCACATCCTTTAACGCCTTGCGACCCCAGCTGCTTGCGGAGGCGACTAAGAATGCCCGGTCAACCGCGCAACAGTTCGCCTCCGACTCGGGAGCCCATGTCGGCCGGATTCGGTCCGCAAACCAGGGAATGATCCAGATTTTTGGGTCCGACGGAAATGATGAATCGGCACCCTACAGTCCGACCAGCACGCCCGTGAAAAAAATCCGGGTGGTCAGCACTTTCGAGTTCGAACTGAAATAAAGAAAAACCGGCAACACATTCCGGAGACGAAAGAGGCTTCCGGGATGCGGGAACCCATCGGCACCTCCTGTCATGGCGGCGATGAAATCTTGCCGGAATTGAAAACAGCTTGCGCCCTCGCCGGATATTCTCCGGCATGAAGCTCACCCGCAAATCCAACTAAGATTTTAATCCAAGCTCATATTCAGAGGTACGTACGTATAGGGAACCTGTACATAATTGAAAACTTTCGTTTTCCAGAAAGGTTCCAGCAGCTTCCCGATGTTCAGACCAACACCGACGTAGATTTTCCGACGGCGGCTGTCATGTTCCCCCGCATCTTCATCATAATCTTCATATCCCCGGGCGGAATAGCCCACTTGTAATTCAAAAAATTTCAGATAAGTATCCTTGGCGGTATCGAATCCGTCCATCTTGACGGCAAGAATATATTTCAGCCGTTCGTAGTCCGTGAGAAAGTCCCCTTTGTGTTCTCCTTCCCGAAAAGGATCGTATTCAACACGAAAATCTACCTTTCTGGCCACCTCGGGATATTTGACCATACCGTAGCCGATCGCCACGCCAACAACATTGAATAATGCGTCCTGATAGGAGAACCCATATTCACTGAAGGAGTCCCCTATTTCCATCAGGGTCGTGACACCCAGCGAAGACAGGCATCCGAATGTTATCGCCTGCTTCTGATCGTATCCCCAGCGCCGGTACTGATAATAGAAAAGATGGCTCAAGGCATATGCAGAATAGGCATGCCCTGTTTTATCGGCACCCCCTTCCGGACTGTTTTTTTCGAACCACCCGTCGCCTTGGAAATGGGGAGACTCTTCTCCGTAATCCCAGGTAAGAGCACCCCAGGTCAGAATAGAGGCCCCGGCAACCGCATTCATCAGGAGGGCTTTCTTTTCTTTGGAGAGGTTTTCGTACCAGGCGGACTTTTCTTCCGCCGGGGCAGGGGCACTGAACCCAAGAAGAAAAACGAAAACAACAGCAACACACAGGTAATGCACGGGTCTCATATCACACCCCCTGTTATGATGGGATTTGCTCTCTTATTGCCCGGTTACCATGCCGAATTTATATTCATGATGAGCCTATTGGGAGAAAATTTCAAGAAAAGATCCTGGGCCGGAACCACTGCATGTGCATGATGGTCGGACAGGTTTCAAGTGATTTTTCAGGGTATAAAAAAGGGCCCCTTTTTGAGGAGGGGCCCTTTTGTTTTACTTCAGGTCTTGC
>CAZIPU010000051.1:0-12688 GCA_964541005.1 uncultured Syntrophales bacterium
GGAGAACCGATGATCCGGGAAATCATTTCCGCAGGAGACTTTTCTGAGGAGGCCATCCTGCAGGCGGCCCTGTCCGTCGAGACGGTCTCGGAACATCCCCTGGGGCAGGCGATTGTCGACGAGGCCCGGACCAGGGCACTGAAACCGCAACCTGTGGAGCGTTTCGAGGCCGTTGCCGGAAAGGGGGTGAAGGCAACGATTGACGGATACGACTGTCTCGTCGGGAATGCAAGGTTGATGGAGGAATACGGTATTCCCCTTGAGGTTTTGACAGGAGATGTGAAAGACCGGGCTGACCGTGGAGAAACCTGCGTATTTGTCGCACGGGAAGGCCGGATGATGGGCCTGATCTGTTTCGCCGATCTGCCGAGAGAAACGGCGAAGCAGGCGATCCGGTCGTTGAAGGAGATGGGATTGAATATCGTGATGCTGACGGGAGATCATCTTCCGACGGCGCGCACGGTGGCGCATTCCCTGGAGATTGACCAGGTGTTGGCCGATGTCCTGCCCGGAGACAAGGCTATGGCGGTAAAACGCCTGCAGGAGGAAGGGCAGGTGGTGGCCATGGTCGGTGATGGGATTAACGATGCCCCGGCCCTGGCGGCGGCAGATATCGGCATTGCGCTGGGGGCAGGCACCGATGTGGCCATGGAGGCCGGTGATATCACCCTGATCCGGGACGATTTGACCATGGTTCCCGCGGCCATTCGCCTGTCGCTGAACACCCTCAAGGTCATTCGCCAGAATCTGTTCTGGGCATTCATCTACAATATCGTCGGGATTCCCATTGCGGCCGGTGTGCTCTATCCGTTTTTCGGCCTGCTTTTGAATCCGGAATTTGCGGCAGCGGCCATGGCCCTGAGTTCCGTTTCCGTCGTCACCAATTCCCTCCGGTTAAGACGGTTCCGGACATAAAAGACAGCCGTTTTGCCTTGACTAATCCGGGTCAAGAAACTAATTTATTGCCGCGTGCATTTGCGGGTATATTTCCTCGTGATTCATCCGGGGTAAATGGGGATTTAAAACAAAAATGATGACGAAGGAGGCGAATGATGAGTGACAACCGGCTTGAAGCGTTGAAACGTGCACTTAAGATGGAAGAGGACGGGAAAAAATTCTATGAGAAATGCCTGAAGGAGACGAAGAATGACACGGGGAAGTGGATGTTCGAGTTTCTGATCCGTGCCGAGGAATCTCATATCAGGAGATTCCAGGAACTATATCAGACGTTGGAAGCGTCAGGAAAGTGGCCGGAGAAAGCGGAGGCATCCTTTACACGGGACGTGCCCGCCAATATCTTTGCCGAAGCCCTGGCCCATAGTAAGGAAAAGGAAAAGGGGACCGCGGATGATATCGAGGCGCTCAGGACGGCCCTGAGTTTTGAGGAAGAGGGGATCAAGTACTACCAGGAAAATGCGGCGGCAGCGTCCGATCCCCTGGAGAAGAAATTCTATATGCTCCTGGTCAACGAGGAGACGGAGCACTTTCTGAGCATTACCGATTCGTTGGCCTTCATGGAGAATCCCCAGCTCTACTACCATCAGAAGGAGATGACCAAAGGACACTGGTAAAAACGGCCCCGGGAAATCTCTGTTAATCGATCCCAGCCCTCCGGTACGTAGATGCTGCCGGGGGGCTGTGTTGTTTAAAGCGTGAATGGAAGGCACGGGTACCGTCGGCAGGTCCCCTTTTCGCTATTTGTGATTGCCGGAGCGGCGGAAACTGTGATATAGGCCTATACGAGTTCGTCTCATTCTGATCGATATCAAGAATATTGAATATATATGTGATAGGTGAAAGGAGACTTGGTCATGTTCAAGACGGCCATCACAGAGATGTTCGGGATCAAATACCCCATCATATGTGGCGCCATGATGTGGCTGTGCAAACCAAAATTCTGCGCGGCCATTTCCAACGCCGGGGGGATGGGGAATCTCACGGCAGGCAATTATTCGACGGAAGAGGAATTCCGCAGCGCCATTCAAGAAACGAGAAAACTGACGGATAAGCCGTTCATGGTCAATATCACGTTTGTTCCTTCTTTCCGGGAGTATTACCGCCTGCCTTCTCTGCGGGTTACGACGGCGCAGCATGATGAATTCATTAAGGTCTGTGCGGAGGAGCAGGTCGCCGGGATAGAATTTTCCGGCATGCCCGTTGATGTCGCGTCGGGAATGAAAACCATCGAGATGTTGAAAAAGGCCAATGTCAGGATATTCCACAAAGTCGGATCGATACGGCATGCGCTGCATGCCCAGAAGGTGGGTTATGATGGTGTCTATACCGTTGGCTTCGAGTCGGGCGGGCATCCCCTTAAGGACGATGTTACCACCATGCTGCTGACGCCACGGGTCGTGGATTCGGTTGAAATTCCGGTGGTCGCCGTGGGCGGTATCGCCGATGGGCGTTCCATGGCCGCGGCGATGGTGTTGGGGGCACAGGGGGTCATGATGGCGACACGTTTTATTGCGACCCAGGAGTGCGATGTCCATGACAACATCAAGCACGAATTGTTGAGAAGGACCGAGGCCGAGACGACCATATTCGGCCGGACCGTCGGTTTCCAGGGACGGGCCCTGCGTTCCAAGCTGATCCAGGATATTGTAGATGTGGAACAGCGTCACGGTGGTCTCCGGGAGCTCATTCCGCTTCTCTCCGGCCAGAGGATAAAACAGGCATGGGATGCCGGTGATGTCGATCGGGCACCGCTGATGATCGGCCAATCTCTCGGGTTGATTCAGGACATTCCCTCCTGCCAGGAACTTCTTGACCGTATGGCAAAGGAAGCGGTGCAACACGTCAAGAGGGCAAGCGGAATGATTCATGGTCAATAGCGGTTCTTTCCCATATCCGGGTTTTGCAGCAAGACAGGCAGGTAAGACTTTGCCGAAAGATAACCCGCCGGCCGGCGGTCCCGCCGAAGGAGCGTGTCTGCCATGCTGATTGATTCCCATGCTCATCTGGAACTGGAAGATTTCGACGAGGACCGGGAACAGGTCATTGAACGTGCCCGCCAGGCGGGAGTCGAGGTGATCGTTACGGTTGGGATCAATCTTGAGGATAGTCGCCGGGCTGTTGAAATTGCCGAATCATATGAAACGGTCTATGCCGCCGTTGGAATTCACCCCCACGATGTCAATGAAATCGGTCAGGAGACCTACGATATTCTGGCTGAGTTGACCCGGCGGGAGAAGGTGGTGGCCTACGGGGAAATCGGCCTGGATTTTTTTCGCGACTACGCTCCCCGGGAAACGCAGATCCGGCGATTCGGCGAACAGCTCGAAGTGGCCCAGAGTCTGGATCTGCCCGTCATCATTCATGACCGCCGGGCCCATAGGGAAACCATGGCCATGCTCAAGGACTGGAAGGGCCGGAGACGGGGCATCGTGCATTGCTTTTCCGGCGATTATGCCATGGCGAGCCGGTGCCTTGATCTGGGTTTTTACATATCGATTCCGGGAACCGTGACATACCCCAAAGCACAGGAAATCCGGGACGTCGTGAAACGGATTCCTTTGAATGCTCTTCTGGTGGAGACGGATGCCCCCTTTCTTCCCCCGCAGTCGCACCGGGGCAAGCGCAACGAACCGGCCTATGTCACACGGGCGGCGGAAAAAATCGCCGAGATAAAAGGGATCACCCTCGCCGAGGTGGCGGCCGAAACCAGTTGTAATGCCCGGGATGTTTTTGCTTTACATCAGCGGATCTCTGTGGTACGTCACCGCAAAGACGCGTTCTCTGAATCTTTTTAATAATTAATGAAAAAAAGGGGTGCCGGTTGGGCTGAGATGATACCCTTCGAACCTGATCTGGGTAATGCCAGCGTAGGGAGCGGTAAAAATATTGACACGATATAAGAACAAGGGCCATCTTCCGGATTTCTCGGGAGTGGCCTTTTTTGTTGATTGAATGAGGGAAAGAGGATGGCGGCGGAAAAGGATTCGAAACAGCCATCGCGGCGAAAAGTGATCTTTATCGTTGCCGGCGGGTCTTTGCCGGAACCCCGTTTCCTGAGGGAAAGGATCCTCGGTGTGCAGCCGGAGGAGGTCATCTGTGCCGACGGCGGTGCCCGCCATATCCTGGATCTGGGAATGATGCCCCAGACGGTGATCGGGGACCTCGATTCCCTGCCGAAGGAGCGTCTGGATGAACTCACAGCCGGCGGGTGCCGGATTTTGCGTCACCCCTGCCGCAAGGACGAAACCGATACGGAACTGGCCCTCCGGTACGCCCTGGGCCGTGAACCCGACAGAATAGAAATTTATGCTGCCCTGGGGGGGAGAGTGGATCACGCCCTGGCCAATATCTCGCTCCTGGTTGCGGCGGCAAAAAGCCGGATTGAGACGAGAATTGTCGACGGGGGGACGGAGCTGTTTGTGGTTTCCGAAAAAGCCGAAATCTTTGGAGCCTGCGGCGAGATCGTTTCTTTTTTCCCCGTCACGACGGAAGTGACGGGCATTAATCTCGTGGGATTTGAATACCCCCTGCGAAATGCGACGATGGAAATCGGGAAACCCTACGGCGTAAGTAACCGCCTCCTTGGTGAGAAGGGGATGGTTTCCGTCGCCACGGGCTACCTGCTGGTGGTCAAAACCGGGGAGAAAGATGTGTGCCGGGAAGGAGGAACTAAGCCGTGAAACCTGCCAGAATTCTGACTATTGCCGGATCCGATTCCGGCGGCGGCGCGGGAATTCAGGCCGATCTGAAGACCATTACCGTGCTGGGCGGTTACGGGATGAGTGTCATTACGGCACTGACGGCCCAGAATACCCTCGGTGTGCACGGGATTTTCGATGTGCCGCCGGAATTCGTGGAAAAACAGTTCGACGCCGTTTTACAGGATATCGGTGTGGACGCCGCCAAGACGGGGATGTTGGCCCGGCCGGAGATTCTGAGAGTCGTGATCGACAAAATCCGGGAGTACCGGATCGACAAGCTCATTGTGGATCCGGTCATGGTGGCCAAGGGTGGGGCCCTGCTCATCCGGGGGGAGGTCATGGAACTCCTGCAGACGCAATTGATTCCCCTGGCCTTCGTGCTGACGCCGAATATACCCGAAGCGGAGGTCCTGACGGGGATGAAAATCGTCGCGATGGATGACATGCAGGAGGCGGCGAGGCGGATTTACCGCATGGGGGCCAGGCATGTCGTCGTCAAGGGAGGACATCTTGCGGGGGCGGCCGTGGATGTGTTTTTCAACGGCAAGGGGTTCCATGAATTCAAATCGGAGCGTATCGATACCCCGAACACCCATGGTACGGGTTGCACCTTTTCTGCGGCCCTGGCGACGGGGATCGCCCAGGGGAAGGATGTCCTGGATGCGGTAGCCCAGGCGAAGGATTATGTTACGGAGGCCATCCGGTATTCCTTTGCCCTCGGCTCCGGTCACGGTCCGACCAATCATCTTGCCCCGGTGGCAGAAAAGTGGGGGAAACGATAACACCCCGCCGCAATCGGGGTTGAAAAAAGCGTTTTTGAGTGGACTGATAAAAAATTTAAATTCATATTTAATACAGATTATCGAATCTGTTGGAGGGTTTTATGACGCAATTGGAAATGGCACGGGAAGGCATCATCACGGAAGAGATGAAGCATTGTGCCGACGTGGAAAAGGTTTCACCCGAGTTTATCCGGCAAGGAGTCGTGGACGGGACGATCGTCGTGGTGAGAAATATGAAACATACGGGCTGCGCGCCCGTTGCCATCGGCCGGGGACTCCGGACCAAGATCAACGCCAATATCGGAACCTCTCAGGATCATCATGATATGGAACTTGAGCTGAAAAAAGTCCGGATTTGTGTCGACGCGGGAGCGGACGCGGTCATGGATCTTTCGACCGGCGGCGATATTCGGAAAATTCGCCAGGCCGTGATGGCCGCATCTCCCCTGGTGGTGGGGACGGTTCCCATTTATCAGGCAGCGGCCGACGTCCTTGCCGGGGGAAGGTCCATCGTCGACATGACCGGAGACGACCTCTTCCAGGCCATTGAGGAGCACGGGGAGGACGGTGTCGATTTTATTACGGTTCATTGCGGTGTCACCAAAAGGAGTGTCGGGTGTATCCTGGAAGAAGGGCGGCTTCTGGGCATCGTCAGCCGCGGCGGTTCGATTCTGGCCCGCTGGATCGACTACAACGACCGGGAGAATCCCCTCTACGGGGAATATGACCGGCTGCTCGACATTGCCTCCCGGTATGATATGGTTTTGAGCCTTGGTGACGGCTTGCGCCCCGGATGTATCGCCGATGCGACGGACCGGGGGCAGATTCAGGAACTTATTCTGCTGGGCGAACTGACCGAAAGGGCCCGCAAACGGGGTGTCCAGGTGATGATAGAAGGGCCGGGTCATGTTCCCATCGGTCAGATCGAGTCGAATATCCTGCTCCAGAAGAGGCTCTGTCACGGAGCTCCTTTCTATGTCCTGGGCCCTCTGCCGACGGATGTTGCCCCCGGCTACGATCATATTACCGCCGCCATCGGCGGGGCCATCGCCGGAGCCGCCGGAGCGGATTTCCTGTGCTACGTAACGCCCTCGGAACACCTGCGTCTTCCGAATCTCGACGATGTCCGTGAAGGGATCATGGCATCCAAGCTGGCAGCCCATGTGGCCGATCTGGCGAAGGGGTTGCCCGGGGCCTTTGAACGGGATGCCCGGATGGCCCGTTACCGGAAAGAGTTCAACTGGCAGGGGCAGATCGACCTGTCCATCGATCCGGAAAGGGCGGCGGCATGGCTGGAGAAAAGTGAAACCGCCAAGGAAGAGGGATGTACCATGTGCGGAGAACTGTGCGCCATCAAGCTGGGGAAGAGAGAAGGTCATCGGATGTTCTGATCGCCGGCAGGTTATAGCCTCGCCTGTCCATTGTTGAATGCCATCCTGCGGGGCACGATGGCGCCGGACCTCTATGCTTCAGTGATCACTTTGAGAGGCCATTTCCATTGACGGAACAGCAGTCCATCCATCGGTCGTCCTGCCGTGAGACGGCGGAGCGGATCGTAAAGCGCCTGAAAGAAGCCGGATATGAAGGTTATCTTGTCGGCGGATGCGTCCGGGACCTCCTGTTGGGGACGGAACCGGAAGATTTCGATATCGTCACATCAGCCCGGCCACAGGTGGTACAGACCCTTTTCCCGAAAACGGTTCCCATCGGTATGGCCTTCGGGATCATTCTCGTAATCGAACAGGGGTATCCCTTTGAAGTGGCCACTTACAGAAGGGAAGGGGGCTACGATGACGGACGCAGGCCTTCGGTGGTTTCCTTCGGCAGTGCCGAAGAGGATGTGCAGCGCCGGGATTTTACGGTAAACGGTCTCCTCATGGATCCCGAGACGGGAGATGTCCTGGATTTTATCGGCGGTGTGAACGATATTCAAAAGCGCCTCATCCGGACCATCGGAAGCCCGGAAGAACGTTTTTCCGAGGATCACCTCCGTATGCTCCGGGCGGTTCGCTTCGCCGCGAATCTCGATTTCGACCTCGATCCGGATACCTGTACGGCCATCCGTCGTCATGCTTCCTCCATTTCCCGGATCAGTGCGGAGCGCATCCGGGATGAACTGACCCGGCTGTTGACACGCGGGCGGGCCCGGCGGGGCATGGAACTGCTCCTGCAGACGGGACTGCTTCAGATGGTATTGCCTGAGGCGGCGGCATTGCAGGGCGTGTCTCAAGCGCCGCGTTACCACCCGGAGGGGGACGTCTGGGAACATGTTCTGTGCATGCTGAACCTTCTTCCCGGCGGCCCGGGTGCCGAAAATGACCTGTGCCTGGCCTGGGCGGTTCTTCTGCATGACATCGGCAAGCCCGCGACACGGTTTGTAGACGACCGTGGGGTCCACTTCTACGGCCATGTCCAAAAAAGCGTGGAAATCGCCGGATCGGTACTCCGGCGTCTAAGATTCTCCAACACGGATATTGAAACCATCCTTGCCCTGATCCGCCACCACATGCTATTCATGACCGTAAGGGATATGCGCCCCAACCGCCTGAAGCGATTTCTCCGCATGCCGGAGATTGAACGCCATCTTGAGCTTCACCGGCTGGATTGTCTGGGCAGCCACGGTCTGCTCGACAATTACGCCTTCTGCAGAGAGAATCTTGCGGCCTTGAGCCGGGAGGATCTCCACCCCCCCCGGCTTCTTTCGGGGCACGATCTTCAGTCCATGGGTTTTAAACCGGGTCCCCTTTTTAAAGAGATTCTCGATGCCGTCGAAACGGCGCAGTTGGAAGGGAACCTGGCGACGGCGGAAGAGGCCCGGCGAATGGTTCTGGCGCGCTGGATACCCGGATAAAGGATTGATCATGTTTTGTCCGACATACCGGAACATATTTCTGCATGGAACAGCTTTACTTTTTGTCCTCATCCTGTTAGCTTGTGCAGGTAAAAGTCCGGCTCCTTCTAAACCATATATTACGAAGGCACGTCGAGAGTTGCCCCGGATGGCATACACAATCCAGGTAGGGGCCTTCGCCAAGGTGGAAAACGCCGCCCGGCTGGCCGACCGCTTGCGGGAACGCGGGTTAAACGCCATCTATTATGTCAGCCATCGTGATCTGTACAAGGTCCGGTTCGGGAATTATCCGACCCGGGAGCTGGCCCGACAGAAGGCGGAGAAGCTCCGGGCGTCGGGGATGATCGATGAATTTTATATCGTCGGTCCCGATGCTTACGCCGTTGCAAACCAAGGGAAATACGGGAGCTCCTATCTGAGGAGGGAGATCGTCAAAACGGCCGAAACCTTCATCGGAGTTCCCTATCTGTGGGGAGGAACGTCCACGGAGACGGGTTTTGACTGCAGCGGGTTGACCATGACGGTCTATCAGCTGAACGGGCTTGACCTGCCCCGTCATTCGGGGGATCAGTTTGAAACGGGAATTTCCGTCAAAATGGAGCGTCTTCAACCGGGGGATTTGGTTTTTTTTGGGACCCGGGGAAACGGTCAAATCACCCATGTGGGCATTTTTATCGGCAATGGAGAGTTTATCCATGCCCCCAGAACGGGGAAAAACATCCGCAGGGATTCTCTGTTCAGCTCGTATTACAGGGGATGCTATGTCGGCGGGAGAAGTTATCTTTGATCCATTAAGAATGGGGGGCGGATGATCAGAGCCTCGGGTCCGGCTTGATCCAGGAAAGGCGGAAGGTTTTTTTACTTGAATGCGATGACGAGTTCATGGTGAAACCAGATGGCAGAGATCCTGATTGTAGATGACAATGAAACGACGGTCGAGGTTTTAAAGAAAATTATCCAGAAAATGGGCCATAACGTCAGCTGCGCCTTGACCCTCAAGAAAGGTCTTTATCTTTCGACGATCAAGGAATTTGATGTGGTGATGCTCGACGTTCGCCTTCCCGATGGAAACGGAATCGCCTCCCTGGCGGAGTTCCAGAACACCCCCTCGGCACCCGAGGTCATCATCATGACCGGTTACGGCGATGCGGACGGCGCCGAGCTGGCGATCCGGAGCGGTGCCTGGGATTATATTGAAAAACCGGCATCCCTTCCCATGATGACCCTGCCGATCATCCGCGCCATCCAGTATCGTGAAACGAAAAAGCAGAAAAGCAACCTCAAGTCGCTCAAGCGGGAAGGCATTGTCGGCCGGAGCCCCCAACTGGATGCCTGCCTCGATTTTGTGGCAAAGGCCTCCACTTCGGATGCCAATGTCCTGATCCGTGGTGAATCGGGTACGGGGAAGGAACTGATTGCCAGGGCGATTCATGAGAACAGTGCCCGGGCCCATAAGAATCTGGTTGTTGCCGATTGTGCGTCACTGCCGGTGACGATGCTCGAAGGGGTTCTCTTCGGTGATGCGCGTAACGCCTTAAACGTGGAAGATAAAACCAGAATCGGTCTGTTTCAGCAGGCGGATCGCGGGACTATCTTACTCAAGGACGTCGAAGAGATGCCTCTGGCGATACAGAAGAGCTTGCTCCGGGTTCTTGAGGAACATCATGTGCGCCCCCTGGGGAGCCGTCAGGACATCAAAAGCGATTTCAGGCTCATTGTTTCCACGAAACGTGGTCTGGAGGAACTGACGAACGAAGGGCTTTTCCGCGCCGATCTTTTCGGGAAACTTCAGTCCCTGGCCCTGGAAATCCCGCCGCTTCGCGAACGCAGGGAGGATATCCTGGAAATCGCCCTGTATCATTCGGCGAAAATCTGCAAGCGTTACGGGATGGGGGTGAAGGGATTCGGTTCCGATTTCGTCGATGTTCTCATGGCCTATAACTGGCCGGGTAACATCCGGGAGTTGATTCACAGCCTGGAGACGGCTCACAGCGCCGCTTTGGACAGCACGACCCTTTTTGCCCAACACCTTCCGCTCTATATCCGGGTAAGCGTCAAACGGTCCCTGATTAAAAGTGACGATTCCTCGGCTCTGCCGCTCCTGGAACAGGAAGAAAACTTCCCGAGTTATAAAGAGGTTCGGACAGGGGCCATTGAGAAAGCGGAAAGGCAGTATATCATCAATCTTCTTTCTTTTTCCGGAAACAGTATCAAGAGAGCCTGCGAGGTGTCCGGCATGTCCCGGCCGCGTCTTTACGAACTGATGAAGAAACACCGGATCGACCGCCATAACATCGTCGACGAAATTCCGTAGAAACGGATGCGTAAGGCTCCATGAAGGTCATTTTATACAGCCCTCCGGATTATGAGCACGGCAGAAGACTCCTGAATATCATCAAAAAGATGATTCCGGAAAATCTGCTGGTTGTGTTCAACATGATCCCCGTTTTATCCCGGGGACTCCGGGGGCCGCTGTCGGATACGGTCCTTATCCTTTGTCCTTCCGGCAAGGAAGAAATCCGGGAGCTCGCTGCCCTGAGAGAGCTGATCTGTGACGTGAGAACGATTCTGGTTTTACCCGATGAGGAACGAGATACCATTGCCGTCGCTCACCGGTTTCAACCACGCTTTCTGACCGTGCCGACGCCGGACTTCAAGGATGTTTCCAAAATTCTGGGTAACATGCTGAATCTGAAGGACTGAACCGGCGTATCATCATGCAATAAATGGGTTTCGTGACCCCTTCAAATATCCCGGGATGAGGCATGCCTTATTCAGACGATAAAGTAGGCCAGGCGCGTCGAGACCTTTCTGGTCAGATTTGTTAAGAGGGTTGTGTCCATGCCCGGCTGGTATCGCATGGCGGAAGGATCCCCGCAGTTGAGGCTTCCCATGACGGTGTTGCCGAAGGCCAGCGGGCAGACGGCGAACGACTTGATGAAATACTTTGTGCTTCCCGGCAAGAGACGGTAAAAGGCGCTTACGTTTTCGTTGGCCAGCACAGGCAACAAGTCTTTTCCGACAATCTCCGTGAATGCGTCCCGGTTGACCAGGTTCAGCCGATCCGCGAGATACGGGGAGGTGAGCAGTTCCTTCTTCAGATAGGTTGTGGTCGGTTCGTCGATCAAGGTCATCCAGACAAAGGGGATATTAAATTCTTCACCCATCTGCTGCAGGAGTTTCTCGCACAGTTCCGTAACCGTTTCGCAAGTGAAAAGTTCCGTCTGGATTTTCTCGAATTTTCTCAACAGATCTTCATTGACCTTCTTAACATCCCATGTGTCCGGCATGCCCTGTTAACCTCCCGTGTTTTGATTGAATTCTGCAACCAGCACCGTATGATCCGACGGCTTTTCAGCCCTTCTGGGCTCCAGATCGATGTCACAGGATCGTGAGTCCGCATACAGGGGCGCCGTGGCGAGAATATGATCGATGCGCCAGCCCAATCCCCGATCCAGGGTGTGGGGGACGCGATAATCGAAAAACGTATACTGCTTGGGTTCCTGTGGGTGATGCTTTCGGAAAACATCCTGGAGACCCCACTCACAGATGCTCTCATAGGCCGCCCAGACGTCCGGATTGAAACAGACGTGTCCCAGCAGCCTTTTCGGATCGTAAACGTCGATCGCATCGGGGGCGACGTTCAGATCCCCACACCAGACGAGGCGGTCGTCAGGCCGCCACTTTCCCCGGATGAATTCCTTCAATCGGCCGAACCATTGCAATTTGTAGGCAAACTGCTCGGATTCGCGGTCCCGCCCCTGGGGGACATAAGTATTGAGGATCCACGTGTCCCCGATCCGCATGGCGATCAGTCGATCTTCATCGGGCTGGCTTCCATCGTCCAGGCCGTGCAGAATATTTTCCGGTTTTTCCCGGGAGGCGACCGCGACCCCGTTGTACTGCCTGCTTCCCCTGAAGGTAATGTGATATCCCAGGTCGATGAATGCCTGGGTGGGAAATTTCCCGTCGTCGACCTTGGTTTCCTGCATGCACAGAACATCGGGCTGATGATTGATCAGCCAGGGACCGATGATATGCAGGCGCGACCGGATGGAATTGACGTTGTAAGTGGCAATCTTGAAAGATTTCATGGATATTCTCCTGTCGAGCGGATTGCGAGGATTTCTTCGATTCTGTTCAGGCATGCCGTTTCCCCGTGACCGCACCCAAAATTCGTGTCGGCGATGTTTTTGGCGATTTCCAGGGCTTCGATACGGTCGTCCCGGTTGCGCAGCAGGTCTGACAGGGACGAAAGGGCCAATTCCCGGTTGGCCTCCAGCAGGTGTGTCTGTTCTTTGATCAGGCATTTCATCCTTTTCGTGCCGATTCCCCTCAGGCGTTTGTTTACCCTGACCATGGCTTCTATCACGGAGAGCTCCCTTTCGTCAAAAACA
>CAZIPU010000052.1:0-12562 GCA_964541005.1 uncultured Syntrophales bacterium
TGAATCAGAGACGGAAAAACGGGAGAAATCACGGTGGTCAGGCCAATTGATGCCCAACAGTCGATTCTCCAGTCCCATCCCATGGAGAAGGTCCAGAATGTGCAGCAGCGCCACGCCGACATGCAGCAGCGTTACTTCGACCTGCAGCTGACGGAAGAGCGGCGACTGCAGAAAGAAAAGGTCAAGGATCTCAAGCAGAAAGAACCGGCCGTAATCAAGGACAATTACGACCAGGACGGGAAAAAAGGGGAGATGAGGGATCGGGAGGAGAAAAAAGAGCGGGAAGCCCTCTCCCCGGAGGAACAGCAGGACGGCGAGCCGATTCCCGGCAGTCATATCGATATAAAGGCTTAACATGAACGTACAGATGCTTTTGATCGTCCAGATCGCGGTGGAAGTTCTCCTCTGCATGGCCGTCGTGTTTCTCATGATTCAGGGGGCCGCTAAGGGGCGCAAGGGACCGGTATCGCCCATGCCGGAGAAGGCCGATCTGGAGCAGTTGAAAACGCTTCTGGATCAGTCCCGCGATGAGATGCAGAATTTTCAGGAGGCGATGGACCGGGGGCGAAAGACCCTTGAAGACATGATCCGGCAGATCGACGACCGCGAGAAAGCCCTGGAATTTCTGCTCGAGCAGACCGAAAAACAGCTCGACCGGGGAAAGACGCAGGTATTTCCAGGAGGTACGGAAGAAAACCTGCGCTACAAGGATGTGTCCTGCCTGATCCGCCAGGGGAAAACAGATCGGGAAATCGTCCGGGAATGCGGGGTGACGGAGGGAGAAATCGCCCTGATCAAGGGGCTTTTAAGAACAGGAAATGAGCCGTTCTGATGACCGCCAATCAAGTCACGGGTATCCCATCCCAACTTCTGATCAGGGCTCTCCAGCAGAAATTTGATTTCCAGGGTTTCCCGAACCTGAAGGTTGGCGACAGGCTGGAAGCGCAGGTTGCCCGCAAACTGGGGGAGGGGAAAGTCCTCGTGTTTCTCAATGGTGCTCCGGTCGAGGCCGACGCGACGATTCCTCTGCAGATCGGCCAAAAAATCCATGTTCAGGTTGAAAGTCTGAAACCTCAGATTCTTCTGCGCCTTGTAACGACTGATGCCGCCGGGGAGCAGGGGAAGATCGCCGACTATCTGAAAGCCTTTCGCAGCGATCCCTATGCCTTTTTCGGCCTGTTCAAGGAAGGGGGGACTCTCTTCAATGCGGACAACCTGAAAGCGCTGTCGAACAGCCTGCTTCGCAGCCAGTCGCAATCCCTGGGACAGATGATCCGCACCCTTATTTTCTCAACAGAAACCGTGGGAAATCCCCTTTTCATCCGGGATTTTGTCTCCCATTCGGGATTGCTTCTGGAACGTACCCTGGGACGTAGTCTGAAGACGGGTGCCCCCGTTGGGGGGGATAATCTGAAGGGCGCCCTAATCAGGCTCGGCATGGGAATCCGCGAATGGCTCGCCACCCGGCCGGACATCCCGGAAGAGGAATTCAAAACCCTCGTACGTCTGGCCGAGTATACGGACCGTTCGGTTCACACTCTGGAGACCCAGCAGGTTCTGAATGTTCTGTCCCGGGATCAGGATAACCGTTTCATGGTCCAGATTCCCTTTGCTTTTCCCCAGAGCCTGACCATGCAGGACATCTTTATCGAATTCGGCGGGAGTCAGAGGGCGGAAAAAGGGGAAGGGTCTCCCTTTCGCATCGTCTTTTTCCTGAATCTCGATGTCCTGGGCGAGATGATGATCGATGTGGGAATCAGGGGCCAGGAACTGACGGCCGACCTGTCATGTCAAAGTGTTGACGCGATGTCCCTTGTCTCGCTCAGCCTTGAGAAATTGAAAGAAAACCTGGATTCCCTGGGGTTCCGGGTGGTGCGGATGGCCTGCGATGTCCGGGACGACATCGGTCCGACAAAAAACGACTACGTCAGAAATTCGTCCTGGTACGAGGGCGATGCGATTAACTTTTTTGCTTAGAGGAGTGTCCCCTCCGTCCCGGCGGGGTTGAATTCCCGATATTGAACCGGAAGAAGAATCGCGAAATGAAAAAGGACAGGAAAAGAACCGTTGCCGCAGCCATCCAATACGATCCGCTGAAGGATGCAGCGCCGCGTGTCACCGCCAAGGGAAGCGGATATGTTGCCGATAAGATTATCGAACTGGCGAAGGAACACGATATCCCCATCAAGAACGATCCCGGACTTGTAGAGATTTTAAGCCGGCTCGATATCGACGAGCAGATCCCTGTCAACGTCTATCGCGCCGTTGCCGAGATTCTCGCTTTTGTCTATAAACTGAATACCGACCCCTCCCCAGGCGGGCCTTCCCGTCCCTGAACGGGAAAATTTTTCCTCCTTTTAATTCATTCTTTGCCGTATCCGAGTCGTTCGATTGAAGCAGATGAAAGAAGCGGCATGCCTTCTTTCTGTTTCCATGGATGGACAATATTTTGACGGTGTCTGTTCCAAGGCCCTTTGCCGGCGGTCTTCCCGCGGGTCACCCCTTTTCCGGTTATGCAAGAGAGCCCCTTTTCTTCTGCTCCTGTTTTCCAAAAACGTTTTGAATCAAGTTATTTTTTCGATTGGTACGCGACTTGCTTTCCATGAGTAAAACCCGATAGGGGAGGTTTCATACATCATGTCCTATACGATCAACGATATCGCCGGTGTTGCTTCCGTGAAAGTGAATCAGCTGGATCTGGTTTCCAACAACATTGCCAATGCCGGCACCCCCGGCTACAAGACCGAGCATATCAAAGCCTCTGTCGGCGGCAACATATCCGATCCGACAGATGATCAGACTCCCCAGATTGCCGCTTCGGTCTATGTCGATTTTTCACAGGGTGTCATGGAAAAAACGGGAAACAACCTCGACGTGGCCCTTCAGGGCGAAGGGTTCTTCGAGGTGGAAACACCGATAGGACCGGCCTATACCAGGGCGGGAAATTTCACCATCGGTCCTGACGGGATACTGATGGATCGGTTGGGAAATGCGGTGATGGGAGAGTCCGGCAAGATTACCATTGCCGGAGACGATACCGCAACCGGCGTTCAGATTGCCAAGAGCGGGATGATCAAAGTATACGGAAATGAAGCAGATGGGGTTGAAGTGGCGACGCTAAAGGTTGTTACCTTTGCCGATCCGGACAAGTTGAAGCGGTCGGCGAACGGGCTGTTCGTGGATGCTGGCCAGGCGGGCCGGAAAGTAATGGATCCGGAGCAGAAAAACATCCAGTCCGGGTTCCTGGAGATGTCGAATGCATCCGCCGCAAAGGAGATGATCCAGATGATCGATGTTCAGCGCACATTTGAACTTTATCAGAAGGCGATTCACACCATATCCGAACAGGACCGATTGGCGGTCAGCCGCGTAGGCCGGCTGGCTTAAAGATTCAAGGAGGCAGTGATGATAAGGGCTTTATATACGGCGGCAACCGGAATGGAGGCGCAGCAACTGGATCAGGATGTCGTGGCCAATAACCTGGCCAACGTCAATACCATCGGATTCAAACGTTCCCGGGCGGAATTTCAGGATCTCATGTACCAGATTTATGCGAAAGCGGGGTCAGAAACGTCCGATGGAAATCAGACTCCCGTGGGGATCGAAGTCGGTATGGGCGTTAAACCCGTCGGGATCCAGAAAGTGTTCACTCAGGGCGATTATCAGCTGACAGGCAATGCCTTCGATCTGGCTATCGAGGGAGACGGCTTTTTCCAGGTCGATGACAATGGGACCACTTACTATACCCGGGCGGGTAATTTCAAAATCGACAAGGATGGATTCCTCTGCAATTCTGAAGGATTAAAGATTATACCCGAGATCTCGGTTCCACAGGAAACGGTGACATTCACAGTAGACAAGGGCGGGACCTGGACAGCGGCAGATGAAGCCGGTAATGTCCTGGCAACGGGACGTATCGAGCTGGCCAAGTTCATCAATCCGGCCGGCCTGACCAGCATGGGACGGAATCTGTACAACAAGACGGAAGGTTCCGGAGAACCGATTACCGGCAATCCCGGAGAGGAGGGGCTGGGAACCGTCACCCAGAATTACCTGGAAATGTCCAACGTGAGCGTCATCGAGGAAATGATCAAGATGATCACCGGTCAGCGGGCCTATGAAATCAATTCTAAGGCAATACAGACGGCCGACAGCATGCTGCAGATCATCAGCAATCTGAAGAGGTAGTCCTTTGAAGGGTCTATTCATGATAAGACGAATCTTTTGCTTAACCGCCCTGTTTGGAATCATGGTGCTGCTTTTCCCCGCCATGACGGCGGCATCCGCCGGAAAAGCGCATTCTTACGATCTGGCCGAGCTGATCACGCAATACGTGCGGGAGCATTCTTCCTGGGAGGCGGATGACATCCGGATCGAATTTCCTGCAAAAATATCCCGGGTGAACCTGAAGGGGGAAAATATTTCCTATGATATTTCCCGGAGCGGCAAGGAAGCCATGATCGGGAACTGCCATTTTATGGTCCGTTTTTTTGATGACGGGATTCAGGTTGCAAAATACCCGGTCCGGGCGGACATTGAAATCCGGGAAAATTACCTGGCCAGTGCCAGGGTTATCAAGCGGAACGCCATCCTCGAGCCGAACGACATCCAGGTGATGAAGCGGTGGGTCCGCAACCCCTCCTTGAAATCCATTGCCGATGCCGGCGAAATCGTCGGTAAGCGGCTGGTTGCAGATGTCGGTCCGGACCGGGAAATCAAGCGATCCATGATCAAGGAACCCGTCCTGGTTAAAAAAGGGGAGATGGTACGAATTGTGCTTGATGATGGACAAATGAGTGTGATGGCCGTGGGGGTCGCGGAGGAGGAAGGGGTCGAACGGCAGAGAATCCGGGTGAAAAACCTCTCCTCGCAAAAGGTTATCTTTGCGAAAGTGGAAGGCGAGGCGTTCGTCAGAGTTGAATTGTTCTAAGCGGTTATCAGGCAGAAAGACGATGAAAAACATAAAATACTTCCTTTATCCGGGTCTTTTTTTACTCCTTGTTTCCTGTATTCCCATACAGGAAACGGTGAAGGAAGACGTTTACGTTCCTCCGCCCGTACAGAGAACGGAGCCCCAGATGGGGTCCATCTGGCGGGGTGAGAGTGCACAGAATTCACTGTTCGTGGACCGTAAGGCCCGGAGTATCGGGGATATTGTCACCATTATCGTTTCGGAGTCTTCGACGGGAAGCAACAAGGCGGGAACGGATACGAGCCGGAATTCGTCCACCGATGCCAGAATCACGGCACTGCTTGGTTTGGAGACCTCCATCCTGGAGCGGAATGAAAACATGGGCGGAGAAATCAAGGTCGGCGGTTCCTCTTCCAACAGCTTAAAGGGCGCGGGAAATACGAGCCGCGGAAACACACTGGTTGCGAGGATCACGGCCCGGGTTATCCGGGTCATGGAAAACGGTAACCTGATGATCGAAGGAAGGCGTCAGGTTACGGTCAACGCGGAAGATCAGTTCATCGTTATTTCCGGAATCATCCGTCCCGATGACATTACGTCGGACAATCTCATCGCCTCCCAGTATATTTCGGACGCACGGATCCTCTACACGGGAAAGGGAATCGTCAACGACAAGCTCAGGCCGGGATGGATGACCCGCGTCGTGGACTGGGTGTGGCCGTTCTGATTGTTATGGTGCGCCGGCTTCGGTATTGTGGGGTTAAAATGGAAAAGACCATTCAAAAAATTGGGGGATTTGCCCTGGCTGTTGTCATCTTTCTGGCGGTCGGCCTGCTGCCGGCAGATGCGGCACGGATCAAGGATATTGCCGATTTCAACGGTGTCCGGGACAACCAGCTAATCGGTTACGGCCTGGTGGTCGGTTTGGCCGGAACGGGCGATGACGTTAAAAACGGCTTCACGAAGGAAACCCTGGCCAATATGCTCAGCCGGCAGGGACTGTCTACGAAGGATAAAAATATCAAGTCGGACAATGCGGCTGCCGTTATGGTCACGGCCTCCATGCCGCCTTTTGCCAAGGTGGGCACGAAAATCGATGTGACCGTTTCGTCCATCGGCGATGCCGACAGCCTTTTGGGCGGCACTCTGCTGATGACTCCCCTGAGAGGCGCAGACGGTGAAGTCTATGCCGTGGCCCAGGGCGCAATCACCCTCGGCGGATTTACGGCAGGTGGAGGCAATGCCAGCGCTGTTAAGAATCACCCCAACGCGGGGCGTATTGCCAATGGCGCTTTCATTGAGAAAGAATTGAAGTACGATCTGGATACGCGTCGTGTCCTGACCATTCAACTCCAGCAACCTGATTTCACCACGGCCAGAAGACTGGCCGATGCGGTCAATTCCGTTCTGGATGGGGTGGAAGTCAAGCAGATGGACGGCCGTGTTGTCACCGTCGTCCTTTTGCCCGGCGCCGAGGGGAGCGTTGTCGATATTCTGCCCCGGATCGAAAACCTGGAGGTGCCTGTCGATGGTCCCGCAGTGGTTGTCATGAATGAGAAAACGGGGACCGTTGTCATGGGGGAAAATGTCCGGATATCGACGGTGGCCGTTTCCCATGGCAACCTGAGTATCCAGATCCGGGAGGATTACAAGGTATCCCAGCCCCTGCCTTTTGCACCGGCTGCGGCACCGGGGGCACGCGCTGTCAAGGATAGAAAAACAGGGGTTCTTGTCGCCTCCGGCGGCCAGACGGTTGTCACGCCTGAAAAGCAGGTCGGTGTGGCCGAAGAAAAAAAACAACTCATGGTCGTTCCTAAAGGCGTGACGATTCAGGATGTGGTGAAGGCCCTCAATGCGATCGGGGTCACGCCCCGGGACCTGATCACGATTCTTCAGACGATCAAGGCTGCCGGTGCCCTTCAGGCGGATCTGAAAATTATTTAACGGGGGCTGATGCAATCAGCTGCAATCAGATGGATGGTCAGGGAATGAACAACGCAATCAAAAGCGGGATACCGGTAATCACATCAACACCTTCGGCCGGAGTAGACGGTAAAGAGGCCATCCGGGCCGAACAGGAGAAGCAGCTGCGTAAATCATGCGCCGATTTTGAGGCCATCTTCACCTATTATCTCTTCAAATCGATGCGCGATACGGTTCCCTCCTCGGGACTGACGGACCGATTTCCCGGCAAGGAAACCTATAACATGATGATGGACCAGAAAGTTGCCGAGGAGCTCTCCAAACGGGGCAATGGACTGGGATTGAAAGAAATGCTGTACCGCCAGCTGGCCGGAAAGGTCCTGAAAGACGACAAAGGCGCCGTTACTCCGGCAACGCAACAGAAGACGCCGGACGTTTTATCACAGGGGAATTAAAGTTTTTTTTGATATTGCCGATAATAGTGGTAAAGATCATATAAAAGGAGAAAACAGAGGTGAAGATTTCCGGTATCAACGATACGACTGCCCAGATGATTCAGCAGTACCAGAAGAATGACGGTCTGCGACAAGAGACGGTTCAGTCGGTTGGCGGAGTCGCCGCTCCTGAAGAAAAGGTTGATCTTTCCACGAAGGCACGGGATGTTCATTCGATCAAGAATGCCCTGGCGGGCGTTCCGGATATCCGGGAAGAAAAAGTCCAGGAGTTGAAAAACCGGATAGAGGCGGGAACATATAACGTGAGCGGGGAACAGATCGCCGGGAAAATCGTGGGAGAATCACTCCTCGACATTTTCGCGTAATATCGCGAAACGGACCCGCCCTATATTGGAGTATGTCTTTCATACTCGCCTGTCGTATTTTGTTCCCCTCTATGCCATGTGTCATCATCCTGCGATGGATTCAGCCCGGGAGACGTGTCTGTCGACACGTTATCAGTTAAAAGGATGATCAATCATGGATCAGAAATTCAGCACACAAACCACCGAAGGAGAAGCCGGAGAGAAACTGGGATTCCTCTATAACCGTCTTCTCGCCAATCTGGACCACGAATGGTCGGTTCAGCAGTCCCTGCTCCAGCTTCTGGAGGAAGAGCGAGTGGCCCTGACCCAGGCATCGACCGAGGCCATCGAGGATACGAACGCCCGCAAGGAATCGCTTATCCTGAAGGAAAAGGAAAATGATGCCGCCCGCCGGGACATCATTGAGCAGATTCGCGTCATTGCCGGAGGGGAACATCAAAAAATGACTCTTTCTTTTCTGGCGACGGCGGCCCCGGATGAGGCCGCGGCGAAACGATTGAAAAATTATCAGCAGACCCTGCCGCACCTGGTGAATACCATCCGGACCCATAACCGACGCAACCGGGAATTGATCCATGCCGCCCTGGCGGATACCCAGGGGGCTCTGCAGTTGATACGAAGCATGGTTTCACCGGCGATGAATTATCAGAAAACCGGCCGGTTCAGTACAAACGCGGTTCAGGGAACGTTAATCCACCAGGAAGGATAAGTTTATGGCAATCAGTGCACTCCTCAATACGGCAAAGGAATCCCTGTTAAGTCACCAATTGGCCATCGATGTAACGGGTTCGAATATCGCCAATGTCAACACGCCGGGATACTCGCGGCAGACGGCCATTTTCAATTCGACCGGTGTCATGGATGTCAGGAGTGGGGTCCTGCAAATCGGGGTCGATGTGAGCGGTATCGAAAGGGTGTATGATAATTATCTGGAATCTCAGATCATTCAGCAGAGTCAGCTGGTTGGATATCAGGAGACGAAGGCGGGTATTCTATCCAACGTGGAGACGATTTTTGATGAAAGCAAAGGTGGCGGGTTTGCGGAACTCCTCGGCCGGTTCTGGGGGAACTGGGAAGATTTATCGGGAGATCCGGATGGACAGGTGCAACGATCTGCTGTTCTCAACACCGCCGAAAGTCTTGCCGCCATGTTCAGGGATATGAGTGCCGGATTAAAGGATATCAGATCGAATACGGAGCAGGAAATTTCTTCGGTTGTGACGCAGATCAATTCGATTGTGTCGGCCATAGGGGATTTGAACGAACAGATTATCGGGGCCGGCTCGACCCAGGGGAATGCAAATGTGATGCTGGATAACCGGACGGAACTCCTTAAATCGCTCGGCAATCTGATCGATATCAATACCGTTGAAGGTCGTGACGGCAGCATCAAGGTCTTCCTGTCCGACGGAGGATTGCTGGTAGACGGTACGATGACGAGAAGTCTGGCCCTTGAATCCCGTAGCACCGATCCATCCGTCTCCGATATTGTTTTTACCGATCAACCGGGTGAAGCCATAACAAATAGCATAAAACAGGGGAAACTGGGGG
Source organism: uncultured Syntrophales bacterium (assembly GCA_964541005.1). Taxonomy (GTDB): domain Bacteria; phylum Desulfobacterota; class Syntrophia; order Syntrophales; family JAAYKM01; genus JAAYKM01. Next base: position 9,207 of record CAZIPU010000052.1, read on the forward strand.
CATTGCTCGATGTCAGGGAGGAGATTATCCCCCGGTACCTGGGCTTTCTCGATACCCTGGCAAAGGGGATTGCCGACGAAGTGAATGCGGTCCATCGGGCCGGATTTGACCGTTACCGGAATACGGGGATCAATTTCTTTGACCCTGTGACCAAGGCGGAAGATATGCGGGTCAATGCGGAGATCTCCGGGGATATCAACCGGATTGCCGCGTCTTCGACGGTCTTGGGAGACGGAGACAATGCCCTTAAGCTCAGCGAGTTGGGACAAAAACAGTTGCTGAACGGCGGTCTATCGACATTCGGTGATTATTATACCTCGATTGTCGGCCAGATCGGGCAGGACGTAGCCAACTGTAACTGGTCCGTGGAGCATCAGAATAATATCATGGAACACCTGACCAATTTGCGGGAATCCATTTCGGGGGTATCCGTCGACGAGGAGATGGTGAAGCTGATCAAATATCAGCTCGGATATAATGCGGCAGGCAAGCTTTGCTCTGTCGTCGACGAGATGCTCGACACCCTGATGAGCATCCATCAATAAGAGGGTCATGCCAACATTGGTCGGGAAAATGTGAAGGGCGGAAGATTATGCGAGTAACGGATAACATGAAGTATTCTTTGGCGATCAAAAACTTGAATGGCCTTCAGAAAGACTATAATGAACTGCTGGAAAAGCTGGCAACCCAGAAGCGGATCAACCGCCCTTCAGACGATCCGGCAGGGATGATGAAAGTTCTGGATTGCAGGCAGACACTGGCCACCATCGAGCAGTACCGGAGCAATATTGAGCGGGGAACAACCTGGATTTCTGCAACGGAAAAAACCTTGACCGGCATCATGGATCTCCTGTCGCAGGTCCAGGCTGCCGCCCGTAATTATGGCACGGAAACCGACTCCAGCAAGCTCATTTCAGCCGGCCAGGTGCGGGAAATACGAGATCAGATCCATTCTCTTGCCAACTACTCCCTGGGGGGAAGTTATCTGTTTTCCGGGTCCCTGGTCGGTACGGAACCCTTTTCAAATACCCTGCAGAGTGCGCATACTGAAGCCGGCAAGGGGGCAAAGAATGTCTACGGGGGTACCCTTGCGGTGAACGGAACCTACACGGGAACGGCCAACAAAACCTATGTCGTCAGGATGACGGGAAGCGGGGCCGTCGGAAGCGCGTCTTATCAGCTCTCCACGGACGGCGGCAAGACCTGGAGTGCTCCCTCCAATACCTGGAGCGGGGGTGATTCCATTCTCCTGGATGCAAATGGAACACCGGCGGATCCTTCGGATGACCTGACACTGGCATTTCAAAGCGGTCAAGCGGTCGGCACGAATGACGTGTTTTATGTCAAAGCCTATGCTGAGGGTTATTACAGAGGGGATGGCCAGTCCCTTTCTCTGCCGATCGGTCCTGATAATACTGCGAATTACAGCACCCCCGGAGAAGGGCTTTTCGTTCCCAAGGGCGGGACGGGTGTCGATGTATTTCAGGTCCTATCGGATTTGATTACGGCCATGGAGAGCAATGATGTCGCGGGAGTGGACGCGTTGGTTGATGATTTGGCGAACGCGCGCGAGCAGCTGGAACTCGGGGTTTCTCTATGTTCAACGAAACAATATCGGCTGGACATGGCTAAGAACAGTCTTAACCGCTTGGACCAGAATGTTACCAATATCGCGGCCAATACGGAAAACGCCAATGTTACAGAGCTGGGCATGCTTTTATCCATGAAAGAGACTGCTCTGCAGTCGACCTATGCCCTGGCGTCCAAGTTGGGGGAAAATTCAATCCTGAATTTTCTGAAGTAGTCCCTCGCCTCGGAATGAGGTCTTTCAGTCTTTTTTTTGACATTATGTCTGAGCAAAGCGAAGAATCTAACCGTTAAGACATGTTGAATTGATGAGATTTTCCGTTTGATGCCCCAGACACTGCCTTTCCGTTCCGGAGTCCGTTTCCAACACCTCACATCTTGACGGATGTCTGCATGCTGCTTCCTGGTCCAGCATGAAATGATTTTCTGTCGTCATGCTGTGCGGAATCAGTTCGTCTGAGAATCCATTTTTATATTCAGTAAGTTACCGATACGGGTTTCGCCTGGATAAAGGCGATACGGACTGGTGAGGAGGAGGGACAGTAATATTACACGATCTTCGAAAAGCGGTTGTATTGGTCTTTGGCTGTGTCCATGGCATTACCGTAAATATCTGTGCCCCGGAACTTGAAAACCAGATGTGAGAGGTCGATAGTGCCGTCGCCGGAGGCGTTCTGGGTAATCTTGAAGGTGACCTTGGCGGTCAGGAGTTCGGGATCATAAACCACACTGACGGGCATCGGATTCAGGTTTATTTCTGTTGATGGGAGTTTCATCCCCCAGTTGTAAAGGCCTCCCGTATCGGGACCGGACGACCTGCTGATGTTCCAGTTGGCGATGTTTTGGATAGCAGCCGCGTCCATATTTTTGTCAAAAAGAAAACTCATCGTATAGCTTTTGCTCGCACCCGGTGTTGCCAGGGACGGGTCAAGAGAAGAAACTTTGGTGCCTGGTCCGGAAGCAAGATTGAGATTGTTGATGTAGGCAACGAGAAACCTCGGAGCGGAATTCTCAGTTATCGTGTTTTGTAAATCCGCATAGAATTCAGAGTTGTAATCGTCAAGAATATTAAGCTCTGCCTGTGCCTTTGCGATTTGCTGCTGTTCGGCATAGAGCATACCCAGTTCATAATGGGCATTGGCAAAGTCCTTCTCAAGTCTCAGGGCTTTTTCGAGTTGAACCTGCGCTTCCTCGTATCGTCCTGCCATCCGGTACGTCTGTCCGAGGGCATAGTACCCACCGGAATCCTGCGGGGACATCTGGATAACGCGCTTAAATTGCGCTTCAGCCTCATCGTAACGCTTCAGGGTCAGATATCCCTGTCCGAGAGCGTAGAAATTTTGACCTACCGCCGTGTTTTTTCTGACGGCAATCTGATACTGTTCCACCGCCTCTTCGTATTCACCCTCTGAAAATAAAAGGTTTCCTAAACTTAAATTCAGGCCGTCGGCGGAAGGGAAGACCTTGATCGCCTGACGATACGTTTTCGTTGCCTCCGAAGTCTTGCCGCTTCTGATGAAGGCATTTGCCATGTATTCGAAGGCTTTCAGGGCATTGTCCGAATAAGGCGACAGGGAAACGGCGCGCCTGAATTCCCGGACGGCCATATCGTAATTCTTGGCCGTGAACGCGTCGATGCCTCGTCCCAGGGCCCCCCCGGCGATGTTGTCCATCATGGCGACCGTGGGTGTCGTGGCGGAAAAAAGCAAGTCGGCGGCGGTGTACGTTTCCATGTAATGATTATCGGAATAATTGCGGGAAACTTTAAG
>CAZIPU010000053.1:0-12518 GCA_964541005.1 uncultured Syntrophales bacterium
AGGTATCATTTCTTTTTTGTATATTGATGCAGCATTTATCATGATTATGAATTTGCGTTCATTTCCGGATTCCTTGTAGGACTGGGATAAACAGAAAGCTGCCGCAACGGTTTTCCGGATCATGGAATAGTTGAAACTTACCGTTGATGACAGTTTTGTCGGTTCATTGGTGTTGATGAGTATCGTTGCCACTGCGATGGAAAGATTTGTCAGACGCTGATCAGGATTTCTCATCCCGGGGATCGCCGGAAGATGGGTTGGTTCCGCAAGGTGTGTTGGTGACGTTCACGATCATCGAGAATGGCCGTGAGGACGATTTCAGGGTTACCCGCAGTTCGGAGGTTGACCTGTTCGATGCCGATGTGATACTGACGTCGGAAAAGGCTTCCTACCTCTTTCCAAGCCGCCGGTCCATACCGAGATCATCATGTCGATCAGGTATCATCTCCATTGAAAGGGACGTTCAAGAAATGAAGGAGAAATCCAAATCATGTTTTTTCGCCCATCGAAGAAAATATTCCGGGTGCTGGGCATGATGACCCTTTTGCTTTTCGCGCAACATGCCGATGCCGGAACGGCCGTCCTTCAGGTGAAAGGGGCGGTGAAAGAGCCCCTTTCTTTGTCCTTGGACGATTTGCAGAAGATGCCCCCCTTTCATGTCAACGGTCTGGTCCGGATTGAAGAAAAGATGGCGGCAACGGGTCCGGAAAGGGAAGGGGGGACGGACCGGTATCAGGGTGTCCTGCTCAGGGATATCCTGGAAAAGGCGGGGATGAAATTCGTCCGGAAATGGGAACCGGGGGTTTGCATCCGTGTCAGGGGCGCGGGTAATCGGGAGGTCGTCTTTTCCTTCGGAGAGATCTTTTACGGCAGCGCCGGCCGAGGCATTCTGCTGGCCTATGAAAAAAGCGGACGTCGGATCGAATCGGAAGAAGGCGTGGGAGAATTGGTCGTTGCCACGGATGTCCGGGCAGGGCGATTTATCAAAGGTGTACGCGAAATCGCTGTCGAGCGGGTGGAAATTCCCCTGGGTGCCTATGATGACCGAGAGAAAAACATCATTCGTCCCCCGACGGCATCGCTTTCAATGACCGATCATCGAACAGGGACGATCCGTGAATTCAAACCGGACGATCTCGATTCATTACCTCAGGTCCATATTCGAAATGCCCTGATGGCAGGGGACTGCGAAGGGTTTAATGGGATTTATGCTTACGAGGGACCTCTTTTGAGATCGGTTCTTGAATGGTTCGGCCTGTCCTGGGTGAACCGTGATTATTCAAGATATGTGGTCGTGTCCAGTGAAGACGGCTTCTGTGCCGTCTTTTCCATGGGAGAGATTTTTAATTCCCGCCTGGATAACAATATCATTATTGCCGGAAAGAAAAACGGCGAGGTTCTGGGGGCGAAAGCAGGTTTTGCCGCGTCCGTAGTCGGAGAGGACAGCATGGGGGGACGCTCCGTAAAGCGGATTTACAGGATCGAAGTACGGTAGTAGGTATATCCACTCACACCGTTCAGGTGGAATAAAGGACAAATCCTTACATTTCATTTTTCATGGGTGAAGGCCGCGCTATTTCTCTCAGACTATAGTGCGGCCTTCATCATAGATATATTGCATTGGATTTATTCTGGAACTTCTTATAACCAGGAAAGCGGATTTTCACCAAACACACGAAGAGAAAGCAATTGGTGTGCCGTGATCCGAACGATCATCTCATTTCAGTACGGCCGGGAATGAACCGGATGAATGCCGGTTGCGAATATCCATTATGCAGGATTTACGATGTGATGGGGGAAATGTCCCTTTATATCTGGAAACTGTCCGGGGATGATCGCCATCGCCTTAGGAAATAAGCGGAGAAAGGGAGGAATCATGCAGAGCAAGTACGATGGGATCGACAGAAGGAAGTTTCTGAAGACCGCGGCGGCCTCGGCCCTGGTCGCGACACTGGTTCCCGGCCGGTTGGGTGCGGCGTCATTCCAGGCCGATTCGTTGCAAGTCTGGTCGTGCGGGGGCCTGTCCGAGGCATTCAACATGGCCAACGAGGTCTTCGAGAAGCGGACGGGCATCCGGGTCGATTATACGGGGGCGTTTGCGGCGGCCCTGGGAAAGTCCCTGCTGGGCGGGGCCAAAACCGAGGTCTTCGCCGGGCGGGTTCTGAAGCTGACCAAGAAGTTGAGGAAGGAAAAGAAAATGGTCTATTTCCGGCCCCTTTGCTTCACCGAATACGTGTTGGTCACCCCCAGGGGGAATCCCGCGGGCATTCAGTCCATCGAGGATCTGGCACGGCCCGGACTTCCCGTTATCCTTCCCCTGGGTGCATCGCCTCCCGGCGGTGATGCCGTCATGGGCATCCTCAAAAAGGCCCGCATCGAAAAAGCGGTCCTCAGCAACACCGTCGAAAAGGAAACCTGCGTGATTAAAACGATGCCCAGGATCATCAGCGGGCAGGGTCAGGCCTCCATCGTGGAGAAACGTCTCACCCGGATGCCCGATTTCGAGGGGCAGGTAGAGGTCATTCCCATTCCGGAGACCCTTTTCCCGCCAGGGCCCCTGACCTTTACGATCGGCGTGATGAAATATGCCAGGGATCGTGCCCTGGCCGATCACTATGTTGATTTCATCTGTTCCCGTGAAGCGCAGGAGCTCTTTGCACGGCAGGGTTTCATTCCCGCATTTTCCGAGCGCGGCCGGACACTGGTCGAGAAGCTGGGGGTGAAAGATGCCTGATAACAGTCAAACCAGGATCATGTCCTCACCCCTGACCTGGCTTCGCCGGGCGATACAGGCGGGGATGCTGTTCGTCCTGGGTCAATGGTCTTTTTACGGAATTTTCCGGTGTCCCTATCCCGTTCCCTTTGTGGACTGCCAGGTCTGTCCCGTCATCACCTGCTGGGGCAGGATCACCACCCTTTTCTGGGGGTTCTGGCTTTTTATTCCCCTTTCCGTCATTCTCTTCGGACGGGCCTTCTGCGGCTGGCTCTGTCCCGGCGGTCTCGTCAACCAGTTGATCGGCAAGGCGTCGTTCTTCAAATTGCGTGTCCGGAATGGTCTGACGAAAATGGCCCCGTTCGGGCTCCTGGCCGGTTTGGCGGTTGCTCTGCTGCTGTGGCTGGGCCTCGGTAATCCCCGGTGGATGGTTCCCATCCGCATTGGTGAATTCTGGTCCGCCATCGGCCTCTCTTTCGAACATGCCTCCACCTTCTGGCTGGTACGGACCTTCGTCGTTTTAGGCCTGGTGGCGGCCGGTTTGGCCGTTGCCAACCTCTGGTGCCGGTTTGTCTGCCCGACCGGCGGTCTGCTCGAATGGATCAAGCGCGTTGCCCTGTTTCGGGTTTACAAGACCTCGGCCTGCAATGACTGCGATAACTGTTTGAAGATCTGCGAAATGGGGACGCGTCCCGACGAGGCCAACTGCACGAATTGCGGGGATTGCCTCAAGGCCTGTCCCGTGAATGCCATCAAAATCGGCAGAAAGCGGGTGTGAGATGCCGAATGCAGCGATGAGTCCTTCGGATCACCCCTGTTTCCATGGCTCCGCCAGGGGCAGATGGGGGCGTATTCACCTTCCCGTGGCTCCCGGGTGTAACGTTCAATGCAATTTCTGCAACCGTAAATACGACTGCGCCAACGAAAGCCGCCCCGCCGTGACGAATTACGTGCTCAAACCGGGTGAAGTGGTTTCCTATCTGGATGTTTTTCTGAAGGCCCGATCCGATATCGCCGTGGTGGGCATTGCCGGTCCGGGGGATCCGCTGTGCGATCCGCAACGGACCCTCAATGCGATCCGCGCGGTGCGCAGGGCCTATCCCGGTCTTCTCCTTTGCCTGTCCACGAACGGCCTGGATCTTCCGGGGCATATCGATGAACTGGCGGAGTCCGGAGTGACCCATGTCACCGTTACGGTGAATGCCGTCGATCCGGATATCGGCCGCCGAATCTATGCCTGGATCCGGATGGAGGGCAAGCTCTATCGGGATCGGGAAGCGGCAGAATGGATGATTTCACGGCAGCGCGAGGCGATCGTCAAGTTGAAGGCCAAGGGATTCACGGTCAAGATCAATACGGTTCTTCTTCCCGGTGTCAACACGGATCATATCCCGGATATCGCCGCCGAGGTCGCTGTTTTGGGTGCGGATGTCATGAACTGTATTCCCCTGATTCCCCTTTCCCATACTCCTTTTGAGGATTTGGAGATGCCTACGAAGGAGGACGTGGACCGTATTCGGAGGGCTGCTTCTTCATACATGCCGCAAATGTACCATTGTCGTCGGTGCCGGGCGGATGCCGCCGGTCTTTTGCATCAGGGGGGACAGGGGGATATGCTGGTACAGGCCTGTCATCTTTAAATGTTGTCACTCGGAGAAGGCATCCGGTGTCCGGTCATGCTTTCACAGTAAACAAAAACGCCATGCCTTATTATTGCCTTAAGGCTATAACAAGGCATGGTTTATGAAGAATTTGAATTGGATTTCTGCAAAGGGAACCTTTTATAAGAAGTCACAGTTTCCATGTGCGGTTTTGGAGTTTTTGAAGAGAGAAGATAGAAATGCGCGTGATCTGGCGGAAAGATATCAAATCCTATCTGTTTTCCCCCTGGTCCTACCGGGTGGTGAGAATGGCCCTGGCTTGTCTTTTTATTTTCGGAGGCGGCGTCAAGCTGCTCGACCCCAGGGCTTTTGCGGCGACGATCTCCGTTTACGGCCTGGTGCCCGAACCGCTGCTTCCTTTTGTGGCCGTTGGTCTGCCCCTGATTGAGGTTTTGGCGGGGCTGGGTCTGCTGTTTGATATTCGCGGCAGCCTGACGACCATCTCCGGGTTGCTCGCCATGTTTGTTTTTGTGCTCTGGTACGGGATACTGAAGGATCTGGATGTGGATTGCGGGTGTTTCGGCCCGGAGGATCTGGCCGGCCAGGGAAAGCTCTGGAATGCCTTTTACCGGGACCTTGTCTTGGTCGGTGTGGTCGTTCCTTTCCTGTATTTCTCCCGGTGGATCCGCGGGCGTCGCGTGTTGCAGCAGAATATGACCGAAATCAATGATGAAAGGAGAAGTTAACGATGTTGAGAGGTAAGCATGTTTTGGTATGGTTCGTGGCAATGGCGTTTGTGCTGGGTGTCGCCGGGAGCAGTTTCGGCGCCTGGGGAAGCCAGGAGGTGGAGACGGAAAAGATTGCCGTGACCTTTGCGAAGGAAGTCATCCGGGGCGGATATAAAATCCTGACGGTCGAGGAGATGAAGGGTTGGGTGGACCAAAAAAAGGCCATGCTCGTTGTCGATACCATGCCTTACGAGGCGAGTTTCAAAAAACAGCACATTCCCGGAGCCGTTTGCTTCGAGTTTCCCATTCCGGAAATGACGGCCATGGACGACAAAACGAAAGCAGCTTTTTTAAAGCTGATGGGGCCGGACAAGGATCGCCTGATCGTTTTCTATTGCGGATTTACCAAGTGCACCCGGAGCCACAACGGGGCCATGTGGGCCGTAAAGCTCGGTTACAAAAACGTCTACCGGTTGCCCGGCGGGATCAAGGGATGGGATGAAGCAGGCTATCCCGTCGAAGGAACCAAATAGAGATTAAAAAGGAAGCAGTTTTTTCCCCTCTCGACATACGGCATACCTCTCTCGTTCGGTATGCCGTATGTTTTTTACAAATTTTCACTGCAGAGCATTCATTATGTGTCGGCGATCATCGAAGGGAGTCTCTTTTCTTGTATGTCTGGTGGTGCTGGTATCCATGTGTCTGGGGAGCCCTTTTGCGGCGACCGTCGAAAAGAATATTCCGGATACTTTCCCCAGCCGGGTAAAACCCCTCTGGATCGACAAGAAGGACCGAAGGGTTCTTCTGTACACGGAACTCAATCAACGATCTCTTTCCGAAAGCAATCCCCACTGGGGAATCGTGTTCAAAGACGGGAAACTGGCCGGTAAGAGCATCTTCAGCGCCTATTCGGCTCCCCTCGATTTCCATGATGCTCTGGTCAAGATCGGCGCCCGCCCGGGAAACAATCTGTCCGTTCATCGCAATGGGCAATACGTCGGAGGAGACCGTCTTGCCGTTTCGGTAACCTGGCCGGGATTGAACCGCCAACTGACCCTCAGGGAAGTCATTTTCGACAGCACCGGACACGGTTTTGATATCCGTTTCGGCGGAAACCGCGGGGCGGCGCTGGAAGCACAAACCGGGTGCATCCTGTGCCTTGAAAGTTGTCCGATCGCGATTACGAGCAATGCCGCCTATCCTGCCATCGGGACTTTCAAGCGTCTTATTTCTCCCAATTCCCTCTTCAAAGGCCGGCCGGAGACGTTGCCGAACGTCGATCATCACCCGGTGATCTTCATTTTCCGCCTCGCTTCTCCCGGTTTAAGCCCGGTATCTTAAAAGTGTTCCAACGAGGGGCGAGCCTTCCCGCAGAAAGGCTGTTTCATGTTTTTCCCCCCGAGTCCTCTCAAGTTTTTTCTTCCGCTGAGGATTAACAGAGAGAAAAACGAGCATGGCCTGCCCGTTTCCGTTGCTTTGCAATCTCAGAAAAAAGCCTTTACAGGGTAGGGGATAAAGTCTAAATCAGAAGTTCCCGTACGGAAGCGCAGAAGTCAAGGAGGAAACCCCGTGTTTGCCATTCATGTCCAGCCCCAGGCCAAGCCCCCGTATATAAGTGCTTTCAAGCAGGCCTGCATCGAGAACGCGAAAGAAAGCCTGAAGGAAGAAGGGATCGTCCGATTTGATATTGTCCGGCAGCAGGACGACCCGACCCATTTTATCCTCATCGAAGTCTATCGGAACAAAGACGCCCCATCGAAACATAAAGAAACCATGCATTACCGGAACTGGCGGGACGAGGTTTTACCGATGATGGCGCAACCCCGGAAGAGCCCTTTTTCCCCAACATCTATCCGGACGATAAAAACTGGGCTTGATGGCCCCATGCCCAATCAAAACGGATCGCATGATGCAGTTTGAGTTCGCGACGGCGCGAAAAATTATCTTCGGTCGGAATTCCCTGTCCCAAGTTGCCCCCCTGGCTGCGGGCCTGGGATCGAGAGTTCTCCTGATTACCGGACGAAAAGCCGACCGGGCCGGGAAGATTTGTGAAGACCTCCAACACCAGGGTATGGAAGCGGCGATGTTCGCCGTCAGCGGTGAACCGACGGCGACCGCCGTTAGGGACGCATTACGGGTTGCCCGCGAAGGGAATTGCGACCTGGTGATCGCTCTTGGCGGGGGGAGCGTCATCGATACGGGGAAGGCCGTCGCCGCCCTTGCAAACAACAAGGCGGAACTGCTCGATTACCTGGAAATCATCGGATGCGGCCGAAATCCGGGGAATCCCGCCCTGCCCTGTATCGCCGTGCCGACAACCGCCGGGACCGGGACGGAAGTGACGGCCAACGCGGTTATCAAATCGCCCGAACACGGCCGAAAAGTAAGCCTGCGAGGGAGCTTCATGATTCCGTCCTATGCCGTTGTCGATCCCGAACTGACCCGGACCATGCCGCCCGCCCTGACGGCGGCGACGGGCATGGATGCCCTGACCCAATTGATCGAAGCCTTTATTTCCCGGCGGGCGAATCCGCTCACGGATGCTTTATGCCGTGAAGGGCTGGCCCTGGCGGCTCGTTCCCTGGCAAGGGCTTATGCCGACGGGAATGATTCGGATGCGCGGGAGGACATGTCCCTGGCGGCCCTGCTCAGCGGAATGGCGTTAGCCGGCGCCGGCTTGGGGGCTGTCCATGGTTTGGCCGCGATCATCGGCGGCATGTTCGACATTCCGCACGGCGTCGTCTGCGCGCGCCTGCTCTCGCCCGTTACGGAGGCCAACTTCAGAATCCTTCGACAGGAGGAAAAGGAATCCCCCCTGATGATCAAAGGGAATGATCTGTCCCGCATCCTGATGGGAAAGCCTCATGCGGAGCTGCCGGATGGTCTGGCCTGGTTGCGGGATTTGAGTGCTTCCTTCAATTTTCCCCTTCTGCATGATTTCGGTTTACAGGAAAAGGATTTTCGGACCATTGCCGCAAAGGCGGTCCAATCGAGCAGCATCCAAAGCAACCCGGTAACGTTATCGGAAGAAGACCTTGTCCGGATCCTGGAAACGGAACAGCGCCAGGGGAAAGGCCATCCCGGCTGACAGATTCACCCGGGACGCTTTTCTTTATTCGCTTATCAATCACCGTTTACCTGTTCTTCTCCCCAATAAAAAACCCGCGATGTTGTCCGACAATGCAGGACAGATCGCGGGTCAATCGCGTGCCGCCGGGTTTTTCAGTTTGCAGAAGAGCTGAATCGTTGAAGAAATTTCTTCCCGGGTGCTTACTCGTAGTGCAAAGCCGTCACTTTCATGGGTTCTGCCAGAATCTTATCGTACTCCTCCTGTATTTTCTTGCGTTCTTCGCTGTTGATCCAGGCATTCCAGAAGGATATGTCCTTCCATTGGCTGATGGTTACGTGGAAGGTGGGATCATCAACGGATTGAAGTGTTTCACCAGAAATGAAACCAGCGGTATGAGCCGCTCCGGAGAGCACTGTACGCATGAGTCGCTTAAATTCCGCCTCGGTACCGGGTTTGATTTTCCTCTCAATCAGGATCTTTGTGATTGACATGGGAGTCCTCCTTTCTTGTCATGATTCATCCACTTAAACCATTATTACCCCTTGCCGTTTTTTTGTTTAAAGTAACTCCTGGTCATGTAAAAAGCAAGAAAACTCTGTTGCCGTGACAAGGGTCAAGATTTTGTAAGTAATGATTTTTCTAGTCTATTTGCCTTTTTCACTCATAGGTATGGATCAGCCTCTGATACCGGACTGTCTGTACGCATCGATTGGTCTTTTTGCACCTGGAGCGAATCAAAGCGCCGAGAAGCAGAAACCTGAAATCCGGATTTTGTCTTAAAAAATTGGCCGAAGTAATAATTTGGCAGCGATCATGGAGCCAGGCGGGTTCAACGGTTCGATCCGGGATAAGCCCATCGTCGTCGGAGAAAGTTGACGAAAGGGGGTAAAACAAACGTTTTACCCCCTCTGTATGATAACTAACCAGGAAGAAAGCGTTATTGCGCTTTCCGGCAATTTTGTTCCGCCAGCTCTTTCGTGGAATAACAAATTCCGCCTTTTTCCTTGCAGACAGCCGGAGAGGTTTCCACGATTTCCCCGTTGATGCAGCAGTAACAATGCTTTTGGCAATTCTGTTGCGCTAGTTCCTTGCTTGCATAACAGACCCCTTTTTTCTCCCTGCAGGCAGCTTGCGTGATCTGAACAATCTCCCCGTTGATACAGCACCAGCAAAGCCTTTCCAGGCAAAGCTTGGCCGCCTCGTCCTTTGTCCTGAAGCAGACCCCGCCTCTCTCCTTACAGAGAGCCCAGGTGCTTTCAATGACCTGCCCCTTTGCACAGCACCAACACTGCGTTAGTTGCTGACAGGCCCTCTTGGCTGCCAATTCTGTTGTGAAAAATGCACCTCCCTTTTCCTTGCATGTTGCTCCCGTAGATGGCATGACCTGACCTTTGAGACAACACCAACCCTTTACATCTGCCGCACTGCTTTCACCCAGGAAAAAAAGACTTCCGGAAACCAATAAACCGAGGCAGAATACAACACTGATGAGCCAAAAAAACTTTTTCATACAGGCACCCCCTATCGAGCAAAAATGGCAGATTTACTTGAGATTTGACAGATAACGCGACCACGCTGAAAAAACTGCGAGTTACTTTTTAGCACATTCAATTGTGCTCAGCCAGTGCAATTTGTGGCTGAATACCATAAAACACTCTTCAGTGGGCTTGCTCCTGAACAGGTGGTTTGCTTTCTCGAATGTGGTCTCGTAAGACATCAACAGGACGTCAAAATTGTCCGGAATGAAAAACGGGGAACACCCGTCTATGTTATCGGACAGGTGTTCTCCGAACAGGGATCTGCAGAGTTCAAATCAACATTCCTGTCACGGCGCCGCGCTGTAGGCGGCCGGATCCAGCGGGGAGCCCGGAGGGAAAATCCGGGCGCCGAGCTCCCGGTCAAGCATGTAGAGACCTTCCCTGCTGTCGCCGATTCTTTCCATCTGCCGCAGAATTTTCTCCGTGTTGGCCTCTTCCTCGATCTGTTCGTTGACGAACCAGGCCAGGAGGGGTTCCGCCGTATAGTCGTTTTCTTCCCTGACCAGTTTTACGATCGCATGAATCCTGCCGGTGATGAATTTTTCGTGGTCGTAGGCGTCTTCCCATGCCTCCAGAGGGGATTGCCAGGTGGTCTTGAGCTGTTTCAGATCAAGGAGCGTGGCCTTGCCGCCCCGGTCGATGATGTGATCGAAGAATTTCATGGCGTGGGTCATCTCCTCGTGGGCCTGTATCCGCATCCAATGGGCCATGCCGTCGAGATTCTCCGAATGGAAATAGGACACCATGGACAGGTAGATGTAATAGGATTCGAGCTCGTTTTTGATCTGTTCGTTCATAATGGCCTGGGTTTTTTCGCCGATCATTCGTCGTTCCTCCTTTGTGATGTCTCTTTTTGATCAGATACAAAGACTAATTTTTATTCATCAATATTAACGACCCGGAAGATTGTCAATGAAAGAACCAAAACAGGGCGGATTAAACGCATGATGCCCGTTCTTTACCGGGTCATGACCAGGCGTTGTTCTTCCTTCGGGACGTACCACTTGATGAAGTTGTAGGAGATGCCGATCGGGGCGGGTTCGATGCCCCGGAACCGGGCGTGAATGATCGGCAGGGCGTCGGGAACGAAGAGAAAATTGTAGGGCTGCTCTTCCGCGAGAATCTCCTGAATCCGGTCATAGCACCGTTTCCGTTCCTTCTGATTAAAGGTGCTTCTTCCTTTTTCCAGCAGGGTATCCACTTCGGGATTGGCGTATGAGATGAAATTCAGCTCCTCCATCCGGGTTTTACTTGAATGCCAGACATCGTAGAGGTCGGGATCCATGGGAATCGTCCACCCCAGGATCGTGGCGTCGAAGCGGCGCTTGTTGATGAAATCGTTCACAAAAGCGGCCCATTCCAGGATACGGATCTTGACGTCGATACCGATCTGGGCCAGGTTCTCCTGGATGATTTCGGCGCATTTTCCCCGGACCTCGTTTCCCTGGTTGCTGATGAGTTCGAAGGAGAAAGGCTGTCCGTCCTTGTCGAGGATGCCGTCGCCGTTCGTGTCCTTCCAGCCCGCCTCGGCCAGAAGGGCTCTCGCTTGCTGCGGGTCGTACGGATAGGTCCGGACGTTGGGATTGTAGGCCCACGTGCCGGGCTTCAGGGGACCCGTGGCCGGTTTTCCCAGTCCCAGGAGCACACCCGAGATGATCGCCTCCCTGTTGATGGCATGGGCCAGGGCCTGGCGCACCCGCTTATCGATGAAAAGGGGGCTTTTCAGGTTGTACCCGAGATACGTGTAGCTAAAGGACAGATACCTGTATTTGTTGTAATTCTTGCGAAACAGAGGCGCTTCCGTCTGCCGTGTGTACTGCAGCGGCGTGAGCCCCATCTGGTCGATGCCGTTGGCCCGGAGTTCGAGAAACATCGTCGCCATGTCGGGGATGATCCGCATGATGAAGCCGTCGGTGTAGGGACGGCCCTCGAAATAATCGGGATTTGACACAAGGACGATTTTCTGCCCCGTGACCCATTCCTTGAACTTGTAGGGACCCGTGCCGATGGGACGGCGTGTGAGGGGGCTTTGCGAAATGTCCTTCCCTGCCAGGAGATGTTTGGGATAAATGGCAGCGCCCCAGCTCATCAGGGCGGGGGCGAAGGGTT
The DNA here is from genome assembly GCA_964541005.1 of uncultured Syntrophales bacterium. Classification (GTDB taxonomy): domain Bacteria; phylum Desulfobacterota; class Syntrophia; order Syntrophales; family JAAYKM01; genus JAAYKM01. Next base: position 11,760 of record CAZIPU010000053.1, read on the forward strand.
TGTCATAGGTGACCCGGAAGGTGTAGGGATCGAGCACTTCGGCCTTTTTCACTTTCAGAAAATCCCCCGCATAGGCCGTCGGCGTTTTCGGGTCGATCGTCACCTGGTAAGTGTAAAGGACGTCTTCCGCCGTGAAGGGCTGCCCGTCATGCCACTTGACGCCCTTTCGGAGGTGGAAGGTAATGACCAGTCCGTCGGGTGAGATGTCCCAGGACTCGGCCAGATCGCCGACCACATTGATATCCTTGTCGTATTTCACCAGACCGTTGAAGATCATCCCGGAAATTTCGTGGGAACTGTTGTCCGAGGCCAGGATGGGAATCAGGTTCGAGGCGTCGCCGATGGACCCTTCGACCAGAATGTCGCCGTAGGCGGGTTTTGTATCTCCCGAGGAATTTACCCCTGTTTTCTCGGAAGGACCGCAGCCGCAAAGAATCAGGAAGAAAATGATGATGGCAATATAACGCAGCAAGGTAACCTCCCAGAAGGATGGATTGTTTGCCCTTTTCATAGCATATCCGGGATCATAAAGAAACATTGATGGAATCAAGCCGTTCTGCAGGGAAGATTTATCCCTTGAATGTAACCCGAAAAGTGCTAAAATCCAATGAATTCAAGAAAAGTGGATAACGGACAATCAACCGGATGCCTGCGGGGAACCGGCAAGGCATCGCAGCCGAAAAAAGGAGGCACAACATGGCGCTTTATCTCAGACGCAAAGCGGTTATGGTTTCGTTACTGGTTCAGGTCTTTTTTCTC
>CAZIPU010000054.1:0-11969 GCA_964541005.1 uncultured Syntrophales bacterium
AGAAACAAAAGACCGGAAGCGGAATTCCTCGATCTCCCGGAACGAACCGGCCACACCCAGAAAGGCCTGTATGATGAGACTCCCGGGAACGACGGGGTGGCCGGGGAAATGATCCCGGTAGATCCCATCCCCGGGATCGAAATGGAAAACCCCCTCCCGTGTTTCTTCCTGTGCATCCATTTGTTTTCTATATTACTTTTCCGTAACAACCCGGATCGACTCATAGGTCGCTTCGCACAGGTTGTCCAGTTCTTCGACCGACATGGCCAGAGGCGGCATGAGAACGATGATATCACCCAGGGGACGAATCATGACCCCCCGTTTTCTCGCTTCCAGGATCACCTGGTGACCCGTCCGGTCAGCCACGGGCAGGCCTTCACGGGTGTTCCGGTCCGCAACCAGTTCGATTCCCACCATCAGGCCTCGCTGACGGATATCCCCTACATGGGAAAGGTTCTTGAATGCGGACAGTTTTTCTTTAAGAAAGGCGATTTTCGGCTGGAGATTCTCGATGATCCGCTCCTTTTCGAAAAGGTCCAGGCTGGCGATGGCCACGGCACAGGCCAGGGGATTTCCCGTATAGGTATGGCCGTGGAAGAAGGTCTTGTTTTCCGTGAACTCTCCCAGGAAACCTTCGAAGATCTCCTCGCTGGTCACCGTTGCCGCCAGAGGCAGGTATCCCCCTGAAATCCCCTTCGCCAGGCACAGGATATCGGGTGTCACCCCCTCATGCTCGCAGGCGAACATCTTCCCCGTCCGGCCGAAACCCACGGCCACTTCATCGGCGATCAGGAATACGCCGTAATGGTCGCACAGCGCCCTCACCCCCCGGAGAAAACCTTCCGGCTGCATCAGCATGCCCGCCGCCCCCTGCACCAGGGGTTCCAGAACCACCGCGGCGATTTCGTCATGGTGTTCATCCAGCATCTTTTCCACCCCGAGGAGGCAATCCAGCTTGCAGCCCGGATAGTCCCGGCCGTAGGGGCAGCGGTAACAGTAGGGGGAAGCGACTTTATACGTTTCGAACAGGAGCTCCCGGTACATTTCGTGGAAGAGATCGATGCCGCCCAGGCTGACCGAACCGATCGTATCCCCGTGATAGGCATTCACGAAAGACAGGAATTTGGTCTTCTTCGGGTTGCCTTTTGGCGACTGCCGGTGATACTGAAAGGCCATTTTCAGGGCGATTTCCACGGACGTCGAACCGCTGTCGGAATAAAATACCTTGGTCAGCCCGGAGGGGACAACATCAAGCAGTTTCCGGGCGAAGCGGATGGCCGGGACACTGGAAATCCCCAGCAGGGTGGAATGGGCAATCAGGTCCGTCTGGGCCTTGAGGGCCTCGTCCAGTTCGGTCCTGGCATGGCCGTGAACATTCGTCCAGAGCGAAGAAACACCATCGAGATAGGCATTACCCTCCATATCGTACAACCGGCATCCCCTGCCCTTTTCGATGATGACGGGTTTTTCCCGGCGGTAAAGCTCCATCTGGGTGAAGGGATGCCAGATACACTCCAGATCCGCCTTCTCCAGTTCCCTGATTTCCTCTTCCCTGATTTCCATAAAAGCTCCTTCAATCCATATGCGCCGTCATCAGCGGCGGAACGACGATACGTGCCTACCGGTACAGAACATCTCCTGCCACAATCCGCTCACAAATCCCATCGGGCTTTCTCAGGATCAGGAATCCGTCCCGGTCGAGGTCGACAACCTCCCCCTCGTAAGCGCGGTCGAGTCCCTCGATCTTCACCTGTTTCCCGACAATCCCGGACAGTTCCTTCCAACGGTCGCGAATGCGTTCAAACTGCCTGTCCTGGAAAAGAGCGTAGTAGTACTCCAGCTTCTCCAGAAATCCCCGGAGAATGTCCACCCTGGAAAAGGTTTTTCCCGTCAGCATGCGCAGAGACGTGGCGATATCCCGGATCTCTTCCGCCATCGCCTCTTCCGGCGTATTGACGTTCAAGCCAAGGCCGACAACGACATAATCGACCCGATCCATTTCCAGGGCCATCTCCGTCAAAATTCCCGAAATCTTTTTGCCGTTAATCAGAATATCGTTGGGCCACTTGATCGCAAAGGGCAGATCAACCTGATCCAGAAGGGTCTCCGCCATGGCGACGGCCGTCATCAGGGTCAACTGGGGAGCTTCATGGGGCTGAACGCGGGGACGCAAAATGACGGATACGTGTATTCCGCACCCGGGGGGAGAAAACCAGGTTCTGCCCCTCCTTCCCCTCCCCCGGGTCTGGGTTTCGGCGACAACGACCGTTCCTTCGGGCGCCCCTTCCTGGGCCAATGCCCGGGCCCGGACATTCGTCGAATCCGTTTCGGTGTAATATTCAATTTTCCCCCTTCCGAAACAGACCGTTTTCAGCCCCTGCAGGATTTCCGCCGGGAGGAGGCGGTCCGGCAGATTCCGCAGGAGGTATCCCCTTTTGGTCGAGGATTCTATTTTGTACCCTTCTTCCTGGAGGGCCTTGATGTGCTTCCAGACGGCGCTTCTTGAAACCATGAGGTCGGACGCAAGACTCTCCCCCGACGTCCAGGCGCCATGGGATTCTCTAAGAGACTTGAGGAGTTCATCTTTCTTGGACATGAGGGGCTCTTACACCCTGCCAGGCCAATTGTCAACTTGTTTTATAATTGAGGTTGACGATAAAAGGAATGTCTGATAAGAGGGCACCTATGCTTGGAAAGGCAATCCATTATTCGAGGAATCACATGATATTCAACAGGCAAATCGTCCGTTTGGCGGAAGAAATCATCGATCACGGCCATATCCCCACCTATGACGAGGCCTGCGCTCTGGCCCATCTCCCGGAAGAGGACACATTCGACCTTCTTGCCTGTGCGCAAAAGATTGTCCGGGCTTTCAAAGGGAACCGGATCACCCTCTGCGCCATCCTGAACGCAAAGTCGGGACTCTGCACGGAAGATTGCGCGTTCTGTGCGCAGTCCTCGCATCATCAAACAGGCGTTCCCACCTACGACCTGAAATCGGAAGATTTCATGGTCACCGATGCGACCGACCGCCGGGCCGCCGGGGCAACGCGTTTTTCCATGGTCACGAGCGGCCTCATGCTCACGGAAAAGGAAATCGCGACCATCTGCCGGACGACGGAGCGCATCCGGGAAAAGTCTGATATTACCGTCTGCGCTTCACTGGGGACCCTTACCCCGGAACGGGCGCGGGCGCTCAGGGCAAGCGGCGTTTCCGTTTACCACCACAACCTGGAGACGGCACGGAGTTTCTTCGACCGGATCTGTACCACCCACGACTACGACGACGATATCAACACGGTGAAACTTGTCAAATCCGAAGGGTTCCGGGTCTGCTCCGGCGGGATCCTGGGCCTGGGCGAATCCTGGGAACAGCGGGTGGAACTGGCCTGCACGCTGAGAGATCTCGATGTGGACGGCATCCCCCTGAACTTCCTCAACCCCGTTGCCGGAACGAAGATGGAACATCGCCCCCTCCTCTCCCCCATGGAAGCCTTGAAAAGCATTGCCATATTTCGTTTCGTCAATCCATCGAAGGACATTCTTATCTGCGGCGGCAGGGAAATCACCCTGAAGGATTTCCAGTCGTGGATTTTCTTTGCCGGTGCCAACGGCCTCATGATGGGAAACTACCTGACAACGCAGGGGAGAAATGCCGGGATGGATATTGACATGATACGGAAAATGGGCCTTCAGCCGACCCTGCTCGGTCAGGGACAGGAATAACAAAGACAATTCGCCCACTGGTATCTGATCTGACACACAAACAAATACGCAATCAGATCCGGACCAGTCCTGTTGTCGTCCCGATTCTGATTGCGTCCATGATTCTTCTGGATGGGCAGGCTCTTTGAATCGTATTTCGGCCTGATCTGACCTTACTTTTTCCTGGCCTTGTATTTTGCGTCGTATCGCTTGATCACTTCCGGCGTGAGATCATTTTCCGGCGGGAACACGATAACACCGCTCTGGCCCTTATCGAAAACATAGGCATACCCTTTTTCCCTTTTCAGGTCGTTACAGATGATAGACACCTCTTCGAGAATACCGTGGGTCAAATCCCGGTCCTTCTTCTGAATTTCCGCCTGATTATCCGCCTGCATCTTGTTGTATGCCTGGACGGCATCCTGGAAATCCTTCTGCAACTTCGGCAATCCGGAATCCTTGGGATTAGCCGACATTTTCTGGTTGATCTGGTCTCGCAATCCCTGGAGATTCTTTTCCTTTCCCGACAGGCTCTTGCTTTTCTGTTCCTTGAACGCCGTCAGTTCCTTCATGGCCGCCGCACCGGCGGTAGATTGCTGAATGATCCGGTTCATATCCACAAACCCGATTGGCGATTCCGCCCGGGCGAAACCGCTGAGACTAAGGCAAACCACGCACAACAACACCAGGCATATCTTTTTCATAAGGCACACCTCCATCGGTTAAGTCCTAGAAACGAATCGGCAGACGGATTTCGACCGTCGTATCCGCAGCATCATCGGTGAGTCCGATCCCAATGGATACGCTAAAGGAAACCCGGTCCGTAATGCCATAGTTGACGCCGAAATTCATCGAGGCAACGTTGAAGTCCGTATCAGCCAGCTCGTCACCGTTCTGCTCCGTTTTAAAATAATACCGCTGCTGATAGCTGAGGCTCGTGGAAAGCTTTTCGTTGAGGGCATAGGCCATCCCCAGACCGATCTCGATACTGTCGCCTGGTTTCACGTCGCCATAACCGTGTCCGGGGTCCCTTTCAAAATTGTAGTAGTACGCCAGGGTCCCGAACAACACCGCCGGGTCGCTGGTCTTGGCCACGGTCACCCCCACGGAAACACCGTAATGGCCGCTGCCGGTGGGCAATTCCGTTAATTTATCACCGCCATCCACACCGCCAACATGCTTTGTATCCAAGTCATAGGGATCTTTCCCGGTTCTCGACTTACCCTTGAGATTGATCACCACATCAGGAATGGATTCCCGTTCCTGTACCAGGTGATAATACAATCCGGCCTCGATATCGCCGATATCGTTGTCCCGGACCGTGTATTCATTTGTTTCGTTGTTGCTCTCGTAAGCCTCCCGGTCTCTCCGGAAGAGGTAGGGCACCTTCATTTCGAACTGCAGATTATCCGTAATGCCGTAACGGACATTGAGGAACGGCATAAGGACGTCCTTTTTGACATCTTCCGACACGATCTTCCCCAGAACAATGGCCTGCAGGATCGTAAACCCGTTGATGGCCAACCGCGCCCGGGAGGTGTGGGAATACTGCACGCCGGGTTCGATAATCAATTTACGCTGTTGGACCAGAACCCCCCCTTTTTCCACGTCGATCGTTTCCTGCCTCGCCGTCGGCGTCTTGGCCTTTTCCTGTTCCTCGCCATAAGCAACGGCAACCGTCATGCACACCACCAGGAATGAAACACCCAGCTTCCTCGTCAGACCCATGAACCTCATTTTCGTTTCCTCCCTATGAAATTTGTTTACTGTAAATTACGGCAAGAAACCGTCCGTCTTCACATGATCCAACCGCACAGGAAAAACCCCCTTGAACGAAAAACGACACACCTGTTAAACTGCTAAACGGTTATGAACAACGAAGAGACAATGTTTGCAAAAACATTAACCAGGGAAAACAAGATGAAGACTTTAACAACTCACCCGCAAGCGGGATTATTTTTTAAAGTTTCAGAGATTGAGAAACCGAGTTATTTTTTAACACAGGACAAAGATCATCACAATAAAAAAATGCTCCACCCCTTATAAAAAGGGATGAAGCATTCCCCCTGTATTGTCCGGGCGCTCAGAAAGCCGGCGTCAGAAGCTTCAGGCTCTCCATAACAGCAGGCGCCTGGGATTCGCTGACATTGTAGATGGTGAGGTTCAGGATCAGGCTATTGGCAACAATGTTGTCCGAACCGGGCACCTGGTTTACCTGAAACAGGCCCTGCCCCCCGTTGAACCCGCCCAGAATGGCCTTGGCCGTAAACTGGGCGCCATCCGAAGTGCCGTCACCGGATGCCGTTGTGCCGTCGGAAGAAGTACCGGCGTCGGCTGACGATAACGTGATCTGCCCCGACTGACTGTCCCCGTTGAATCCGGCGTCATAATCGATGTCCGCCCACTGGTTCCCCTTCGTATCCCAGAAGCCGCTGAAGGTGATGGCAAAATGAAAGCCCAGGTAGCCTCCCCGCATATCCGCCATCTGCGACTCCCCGAGCGTGACGAGCCCCTGCTCATCTAGCCCCGTCCATTCATCCGATCCATATACCGGCGTGCACAGCGCAAAGAAACCGGCGACGCAAATCAGGAACACGACAATGGATCGGTTTGAAAACTTTCGACGGTTATACATAGTCGTTCTCCTTAATTCTTCATTTCAAAGGGCACACTCAACATCGGCGCCCCGACGTAGAGATCCCTGATCCGCCATATTTCCTCTTTCGATATGCTTAACTGCTGCAGATCCCGCTCCGGGGGATGATTTCCCGGCTGAGGATTTTTTTCCACCACAAGCAGAAGAATGCCGTTCCAGCCATCCGTGAATTCCTTCACCGCCAGGGCGCGTCGCCCGATGATCGGGTCGCTGATGTACACCCTGTCACCCAATACGCCGCGAAGAACCACGAAATGGTTGAATCCCTTCAGGTTGAGCAGGACAATGGTCGGCAGTTTCAGCTTCTTCAAACTCTCGAAGGGCACCCTGTACCCCTCGGCACGGAATTCACCGGTCCTTTCCGCATAGAGCTTCAGATCGAGCATGGAAAATCCCTTTTGCGAAATCTGTTCCCGGTCGCCATGGTTCAGGATGTCCGCAATGACGTCCTCTTCCGATATATCCCGGCCGTAATAATACTTCAGAATCGTCGCCAGGGCGGCGGTTCCGCAACTGATGTCCAGACGCTGCCGGACAATCCCCGCATAACGCATCTCCTTGATGCTCCTGACGGGCTTTTTCAGAACCGTCCCCTGAATGCCCGCCTTGAATTCAACCATGCCGGGATATGCGGCGCTTTCCCCGAGGAGAAAAATCATGAACCCGAAGACAATCGTTTTTCCAAGAGTCCGCATCGCCCATCCCCCTTTGAAGAAAAAACGGGGAGGAGGTGCCTGGACACCTCCTTCCCCTTTCGAATCACTCGGATATCACTCGGTTCCTTATTCGCCGGGAATCGGAGTTTCTCCTCCACCATTCACGGACGGCACATAGCAGGCGGCAAACGCATTGGCCTGCAGGTTGTTGCTGCCGGCGGCCACGTTGATCCCGAAGTTGCCCGTCAGGTTGGACAGGGTGTTCGCGGAGATCGCGGCATTGTTGACCGTCGCCTTGTTGAGCACGCTGATCACGACCGGTGTCGTTCCGGAAACCGTGCCGCTGAGTTGCGCATCGGGAATGACGGTCTCAAAGGCGATGCCGCCGACACTGCTGTCCCAAGGATTCATAACGGCGTTGTCGATATCACCGTCCATATCGATATGACCCGTGAAATTTGAAGCGGGATGTAAGGGATCAGTCTGCGGACCATCCCAGGTATCCAGGTAGAAATTATCCGCCTGGTAAATGGTGAACGGCGTATCCGGGAAGTTCACGGTCCCACTCAGAGACAGGTTGACTTCAGCATTGATCACTTCCGGCTTGAACGTCGGCCCGTTGCAGGTCATGTTCTCCAGGGACTTCTGCTGCACGTAGGCCAGGGCCATCCCGACCTTCGCCGGCGCCGTGGCGATGGAGGTCATGTTGGTCTGGGCGTTGTTGCTTCCCGCGGCCACGTTCAGGCCGACATTGCCCGTCGCGCCGTTCAGGACGTCGGAGGCGACCGCGGCGTTATTCGCCGATCCCTCGTTCTTCGTCAGGTTGTTCATGGCCTTCTGGACGCTGAAGATCACGGCCCGGGTCAGGGACGCATCCGCTTCACCGGCGGCATAGGTGGCGATGTTGCTCTGGGCGTTGCTGTTACCGGCGGCCACGTTCACTCCCAGGTTGCCCGTGAAATTCGTCATGGAGCTCCCTGCGACCGTCGCGTTGTTGTCGGACTCGTAGTTGAACGTCATGTTCTTCTCCGGATACTGGTCATTCTTGGCCACCGCCTCGACCAGACCGCCAACCGTCAACAAATCATCGTTCGCCGCAACATTGACATCCACATCCACGCTGAAATGCTCACAGGCCAGGTTGGCATAGGCCATCAGCTGCAGCGTGGCATCCGCGTTCAGGCTGAACTGCATATCCGTGTTGAAATCCCCCATCTGATCACTCGCCGAAACCGACATGGGAAGCAGCGTGAGCATCAAAACTGCACATACGACCAATAATTTCCGTCTCATAATTCTGTTCCTCCTTTTTTAGTTTTTTTCACTGCATGTTCACGTTAATGACCAGGCTGTTTGAAACAGCATTGGCAACCCCTGCCGACTGATTCACCTGGACAATGCCCCGACTGTTTTCGAAGGCATGGTCGCCGATGAGGTCGGTCCGGATACTCTCTCCGCTTACTCCTTTCAATTCCTGTGACGCGGAACCGACAACCTGTCGCAGTACAGTGGCATCGAGTGGAATGGTCGCACCGTATCCGATCCGGACCAGATTGGCCTCCGCCGATCCAGATCCGGCGGCCTGATTCACGGATACGATCCCCGAAGAAGATTGAAAGGCATACTCTCCGATCAAGTCGCTCGCTTCGCCGGGCACATTGTTCCACGCCCGGGTGGACTGATAAATCAGTCCCCCTTGCAGCGAATTCTCCAGGCCGATCAGGTGCATGTTCACCTGGGCATGGTTATCCCCTGCCGCCATGTTGACCCCGATCGCCCCCTGAAAATCGGAGACGGCGCTGCTCTCAATCACCGCCAGGTTATCGAATGTTTCCAGCCCGCTGCCGTGGGCCACGTTGCAGAAGATCAATCCTGGAATCGCGAATAAAAAGGACAGCCGCTTTACCGTGGACCCCCACGTCATCTACCCTCACCTCCTTCCCTTTGAATTTCTATTTGTAACCTATCGCCGTAAGCACAGAATATGAATGATTGTTGCCGTATGAGCAGTTTGTCTGCGGGTTGGAATTTCCTTTTGATTCATCCCAGAGGATAATGCGTCCTCTATCCTCCGCTGATTCAACCAGCGACAGCACAACCCCGGAGGAATATTTCCCTCTCACAGAGTTCATCTCGTCGGAACCGAGAGCTTCAAAGCAGAGAATCGGAAAGCCGGACTTCCCCTCTTCTTCGACATATATCGGAAGGGAAGTGGTTCCACACCCCCTCCAATCCTCTGCCTGAAGCCGGGGGATACAGATGGCCACACAAAAAACAATCAGTAAGCTTGCGCCGAGAAATATCTTTTTCATGATCCTCTTTTCGCAAGGGGTGTGCCATTTCGTATCTAGATGTTATCATTATGTATGTTTTGAACAGCAAGACGAATGTGTACACCCCGGTTTACAGGACACCCTCCAGACATGGTCAGGCCGGTTTACAGTGGCACGGTCAGGCCGGAAGGATGGAATAGACGAAAGACCGGTTTCATATTTCATTGTCACCCACTAATGCCTAATTGCCGATGAGGCTTTTTCGGCTTTTACCTCGAACGTGCATTCGCAATAACCCACTTCGTATTCTTTAACGCACCAATTCCGGGATCACTTTTTTTGAGGTGGGCTGCCTGGACTGATGCGGGAAGGACAGAATGGTGTTCCCCGGTACATGACTGAGCCTCTCACACCGGATTGCCGATGGGATTGGCGCATCTCACCGTCTTACAGGTAGGTTAAATACTTCCTAAAGATGATACTTTTTCTTCAATTTGTGCATGGTTGTCCGGCTGATATGGAGATCCCGGGCAGCGCGTGACAAATTACCATCGCAGGAATCGATCACTTCCAGAAGTTTTTTTCTCTCGGAACTGGATCGGAAATCCTCCAGGGATGCGGACTCCCCGTTTTCCGCCTGAAACGGAGATACCAGATCCAGATCCCCGACGGCAATCTCGTCACTCTCGGATACGACAATGCCTTTCCTGACCTTATTGATCAACTCACGTACATTTCCCGGCCAGTCATAATGATTGATGGCCGACAAGGCTCCAGCGGAAAATCTCTTTTTCTGCGAAGAACTGTCTTCCCGGCAGAATTTTCCAAGAAAATATTTGGCGAGAATAATCTTGTCGGCGCCCCTTTCCCGCAGAGGCGGAAGATGAATGGGAAAAACACTGAGACGGTAATAAAGATCCTGTCGGAATTTCCCTTCATGGACTTCCTTTTCAAGGTCACGGTTGGTCGCGGCAATGACCCGGGAGTCCACTTTTCTTGCTTTCTGGCTTCCGATACGTTCGATCATCTTGTCTTCCAGAAAACGCAGGAGCTTTGCCTGAAGGGACCAGGGCATTTCGCCGATTTCATCGAGAAACAATGTCCCTCTTTCGGCCAGTTCAAACTTGCCCTTCCGGGCCTGATATGCCCCCGTGAAAGCGCCCCGTTCATGACCGAACAGTTCCGCTTCCAGCAAGGTTTCCGGTATGGCCGCACAGTTGATGACCAGCAGGGGGTTTTTTGCCCGGGAACTTCTCTCGTGGATCGCCCGGGCGGCGAGCTCTTTTCCCGTACCGCTTTCTCCCAGCAGCAGAACGGGCATTTCCGTTGGCGCAACTTTCCGGATCAACGAAAAAAGCGTCAGCATCTGCCGGCATGTCCCGACGTATTCTTCGCTCACTGCCTCGCCTTTTTTCTTCAGGATTTCCCGATCGATCAGATTCAGGAGATGCAGGTGCCCGTCGCCGTTCAAACCCTTAAGGTGCTGGGACAACCGCTGTAGAAACGTCTTTCTTGTGTGAGCAATAAGATAATCATCCGAATATTTCAGGCTGAGATGACAGAAGGGACATTCATCGAGTCCGTCCGAAACAGGCCGGCCGCAATACGGACACATTTCTTTTTTTATCTTTCCTACGCTTTGCCTGATGTAAGACCACAGGCGATTCACCACGTCTTCATCATCGTAGTAGAAACAAAGATGGGATCTGTTCTTTTTCTTCCAGATAACCGTTGCCGGCAATTCCAGATTATTCTGGTCTCCAATCAATAAGCGAAGGCGTGTGAGATGATCCATGCCGTCGGTTTCGCCTTCAACGAGAGCGCCACCCAGGCTGATATTGGCAACGGTTACAGGATAGCGCTTTTCATCTCCTGTGGAGACGTTTGAAGCAACGATTTCACCGCTGATAGGTCGATTGATTCTAAGATCTATTCTCGGCATGGCTTACCCCCTTGCTGCTTTCGCATGTCGATCTTATAAGATTCCTGACACCGTACTGAAGAGCACCGTTAGCCATGATTTCAATTTTTAAAAAAACTTCCCCGTTGAACCGAACTTCCTTAGTTGTAATTTAAAAAATAGTCCCCTGCTTAGAGACGAGATTGTCCGAGTTGACCATCGGGAAAAATTCAACCTGACCCTTGATCGGGTGACAATCTATTCAGAGAGCCGCGTTGATTAACCGGTTTGATAAGAATTGGAATTGGGCGTCTTGTTTTTTAAGACGTTCGAGAATCCTTCGTAAAACACCTATACACATGTTTTTCATTAATAATGCTATGTTTGCCTGAATGCAATACGGATTTATTCCTAGCTTTTTACCAGTTATAACCTGATACTTTTCTAATTACGGTGGAATTCCGTCCCCTAGCCCGGTTCAGCCCAAACCATCTACAGAACCAATTTTCCCGGGTCGGGATTGCGTCGTGATCCATTTACAGTTCTCACCCATTAATAAAAACTCTTTTTTCATTAAAGTCATCTTATCGGCAAACGCGTTCTTTCCACTCGTGATTTTTTTTAAAATCCGATATGGTTTCTCCTTAAAATAGAATGAACATGAATCGATCCTTTTAGAAACGGATAGGCATCATAATACATGATCAATCCTTATTTTATCATTATCAAGGCAGAGCCGACCTCGGCGGCAATCAACGCACAGGACATCGATGGGGCGA
>CAZIPU010000055.1:0-11877 GCA_964541005.1 uncultured Syntrophales bacterium
GAAAAAGAAAAGCCCCACATGGACTGTGGGGCTTTTCGATTCATTTTACTGCCCGGGGCCCGGGCTCGGCGTTTTGTCGATCACCCGCCAGTAGACCCCGTGGGTGTCATCCGGATGAATGAAGGCCTGGTACTTCTGCTGGGACCGCCAGTAACGGACTTCTTTTCCTTCCCGCGAACGTTCCCTCAGGACCTGCGCCCCGTTTTCCTTCAGGGCGTTCACCGCATCGGCGACACTGTCTACCTGCAAGCCGAGAAGTTGCACGCCGAAGGCGTACTCGTCACGCTCGCGAACCGGTTTCGCCCGGAGAACCCAGCGGGTTTCGCTGCCCTTGCCGGACAAGACCGCATTACCTTGAAGATCCAGCAGTTCGTACCACTCGTCGCCGCCTTCCATCAGCTCAACGAGCGTCGGGCCGACGGCAAAGCAGGACACGTTGATATGCAAATCGTTGTCGGTATAGCGTTCGGCAACGTCCCATCCAAAGAGCCGGCAGTAATCCTGCTCGGCCTTGACCACATCAAAGACTGCAATACTGATGCGATCGATGCAACTCGCGACAACTTCTCCGCTCACCGGAAAACTCCTTTTTTATTTTACTTCTTCGGTTTGGGAAGGACCATTTCCGCCAGTTCCTCGCCATAGATGTGACCCTTGGCGATCTGGCGCCGCAGCTCGATATGATCGATAACGCTGGAACCGGTTTTGTCGGCGTTGTTGAAGGCGTTGAAGCCCATCCAGGCATCGCCGTTCATGTTGGCGCCCAGCCAGTAACTGGCGTGAACCTTCGTCGTATCCCAGAAGAACTTCTTCTTCAGGCGAACCGTCTCCACAGCCTTCATCAGACACATGGGGAACGTATTGGCCAGAGTCCAGACCATGCCGTTGATGTGGTTGTCCAGCAGGGTGAAATCCGTCGTCAGGGTTTTCATGTAGTCGCTGGCTTCTTTCAGGGCCGCGCCGGTCTTCATTTCACCGTAGACGATCTCGCCGTTGTCCACGTACTTGTCGGTGATGACGCGGGGGTCTCTGACCCAGTTGCCGTCCTTGTCCTTCTTCACAGGCAGGGCCTTACCGATCAGGCCCAGGCGTTCCATCTTGTAGGCGCTCCAGGGAACGTTGGAAATACAGTTCCACATGGCGTTTTCCATCGACAGATTCCAGTGGAGGAAGTCCGTCGAACCGCCGTCGGGGGAGGAACCCACGCGGGTACCGGCCTGACCGAAAGTGGCCGTATCGGCGGAGATGTTCATATCGCAGGCCTGGCCGATTTCCTGGCCGCCGGCGATCCGCATGCCGTTGACGCGGCAGAAGGTCGGCACGCGGCAGTTCAGAATACCGTCGACCATCGTCCCGAACAGATAGATGTAGTCCGCATAGTCCTTGGGTCTGCGGGTGTAGTACTCGGCATATTCCTTGGTGTTGCCGCCCGTGCAGAACGCGCGGTCGCCCACACCGGTGAAAATCGCCGCCACAATGGACTTATCCACTGAGGCCCGGTGGAAACCGGAAATAACGCCCTTGACCATCTGCGTCGTATAGGAATTAAACTGAGCCGGGTTATTCAAGGTAATCCATGCCGTGTAAAGTCCCTCGACCACATTTCCCTGAGGATCGAGAAGGGGTTTCTTCTCGTATATCGTGCAGGGGGCCTCGGTTCCGTGGAACTGTTCGCCGAATAAATTGTGATCTTTAAGCTCGTTATCTCTCACCAACCAATCCAATGCCATGTCTTGTACCCCTTTCTTTACTTTAGTTCATTGAATTCAGATGCCTGACTGGATCATCTCTCTATCCTGTCAGGCATCCGTTCGTTTCACGCTATTCCGCTTTTTAAAAGCTGGTTTATGGGGCTTCCTCCGGATGGAATCGTTACCGGAGAAGCACGTCGAATCTCTTTAGGTCATGCCGTAGCCGCCGTCCACACAGAGAAGCTGGCCGGTGATATAGCTCGAATCGTCTGAAGCGAAGAAGATGAACGGCTTCGCCACCTCTTCCGGCTCCGCGAAACGGCCCAGAAGAATGCGGCCTGCATAGATGTCCTTCAGCTTGGGATCCGTCGTGATCTTTTCAGTCATATCCGTGCTGACGATACCCAGGGAGATAACATTACAGGTGACGCCGATACCGGCCAGTTCTCTCGCCACAGACTTGGTGAAAGAAACGATACCGCCCTTAGCGGCGCTGTACTGGACCTGCCCCTTGGTGCCGACGATACCGGCCACGGAGGTGACATTGACGATCCGGCCGTAATTCTGCTCTTTAAAATATTTGTAAGCCGCCTGGATAAGAAGGAATGGCCCCTTCATGTGGATGTCCACGATCTCGTCCCACTGCTCTTCCGTCATCTTGTGCAACATGGCCGGATTGGTCACGCCGGCGTTGTTGATCAGGATATGCACGGCACCAAAGGCGTCGACGGCGGCCTGAATGGTTTTTTCCGCATCGGCCTTGACCTCGACCCTTCCCTGCACGGCGATCGCTTTACGGCCCATTTTGGTGATCATGTCAACCACTTCATTGGCTGTCTTCTGATTACCGGCATAGTTCACCACCACGTTCGCACCTTCCTGCGCGAAAGCCAGGCTGATGGCCCTGCCTACGCCTCTTCCTCCGCCGGTTACTATAGCGGTTTTTCCTTCAAGTTTACCCATTGGCAATACCCCCTATCTATTTTTTTGTCGCTGATCTGGTTGATTCACATGAAAGATGGGTGACGTCTCGAATCCGACAAAACGCCATCCTCCATAAGAAGGTCTCCCCGTACCAAATAAGTCCTTCTTTGTCAAGCAAATATTCCCGGTCGGCATAACGAATATTTTCGTTTTAATCGCGCCAAATCAGGATCTTACGTGTGTTCGTCCTGCAGGAAGGAGACCGCTGGCGCCGTCCTGACCGCTGCGCCTTTATAACGGCTCGGTACCTACTTTTCAAATTGACAAGGAAAGCAAAGTATGATAGCGACGGCACTTAGATTTAAGCGTTTTTCTATTTCTTTCACACTGTGACAGGTCAAGCAAATCGCCCGTTTAGAATCATTACAGCTTCATCCGGTGTTTTCCAGAATTTGACCTTTAACAAAATCATCATCACTAAATCAGGAGGATATGTATGAGCAAAGTTGGAATTATTGGTGTGGGGCAAAGTACTTTCGTACGTAGCTACCCCGGTTCCATCAGGGAGTTGGCTTTTGAAGCCTACAGCGACGCCATGAGAGACGCGCAGATTACGAACGATCTCGTTGACGCAACGGTTATCTGTTCGTCCCCCGAGTACGACAAACAGAGATCACCGGCCGGTGTTGTCGCCGAATATCTCGGGCTGAATCCTCAGCCGACTTTTTACGTGGAAACCCTGTGCTCTTCGAGCAGCACGGGTTTGAAGCTGGCCTATTCACTGGTCAAGTCCGGCCTGCACAGTTGCGTCATGGTTCTGGGTTTCCAGATCATGTCCCAGTTGACATCAGCAGAGTCCCAGGAAAGAATGGGAAGAGGCGCCGACATCCAGTGGGAATCCCCCTTCGGCACCATGATGCCCGCTTATTACGCGCTGCATGCCCAGGCCCACATGGCCAAGTACGGCACGACCTCCGAAGATCTGTCCCTCATCCGCATCAAGTCCGGCACGTACGGCCAGATGAACGAGCGGGCCGTCTTCCGCAAGGAAGTGACCCCGGACATGTTTGCAGACAAGGATGGATTCGGCGGCCCCGTTTCCAGCCCCTTGAGAGTCGGCGATTGCTGCGCCAATGCCGACGGCAGTTCCTGCATCATCGTCGCCAGTGAAGAAAAAGCGAAAGCCCTGTGCAAGAAACCCATCTGGATCCTCGGTATCGGTTCCGCTTCGGCCCCCGTTAACATGGCAGGCCGTGATCAGTTCTCCGGGCTCCTCGTCGGTATCGAAGCAGGTAAGCAGGCCTACAAGATGGCCGGTATTTCCCCGAAACACATCGATGTGGCGGAAGTTCACGACTGTTTCACCATCGCCGAAATGATGGCCACGGAAAACCTCGGCTTTGCCGAGCCGGGCGGCGGCGCCGAACTGATTCGGGCCAAGGAGACCTACAAGGAAGGCAGCATTCCGGTTAACGTAGACGGCGGTCTGCTTTCGAAGGGTCATCCCATCGGAGCCACCGGCGGTTCTCAGGTCAGAACCATCGTCCTGCAGTTGAGGGGTGAAGCCGGTGCAATTCAGGTAAAGGATCCGACGATCGGTCTGGTGCACAACATCGGTGGTGTCGGACTGTATGGTAACGTCACAATTTTAGGGAGAGAATAGCCATGGCGAAAAAAGAAATCGACCGTCGTTTCAATAAATTTGGCACCGTGAGTTTCATGGGTGTCTCCAAGACAAATGATTTTATTGATTACCTCGAGCAGGGCAAGGTCATGGGTACCCGCTGCAAGGCCTGTGGAAAGGCATTCTTTCCCCCCAGGGCGGACTGTTTCCATTCCCTGTCCAGCGAAATGGAATGGTTTGAAGTAACCGGCGTGGGTACGCTTCTGACCTTCAGCACCCTCCGGTATGCACCGGTCGGCTTTGAAGGCGATCTGCCCTATACCATTGCCGTCGTCGATTACGGTGACTACAAGGTCTTCGGCCGTATCGACAAGGCCATTGCCTCGCCCGACGACGAACTTAAAGTCGGGATGAGCATGAAAGCCGTCGCCGGCAAAACCGCCAACGGCCAGGACATTTACTTCTTTCAGAAGGCCTAAGAGGTCTGCTGCCTGTTTATGAAGGCGGCAAGATTTATTTGACACGATCAAGGTCAGGGAAGCGAATCGTTTCCCTGACCTTTTTTCTCGATCGTCAAAGTTGTCCCTTGACAGAACCATTGAATTCATATAGGAATAGCGGCTCATCATCCGAGGTGAGAGAAAGACGAAGGAGGAACTTTTTTTGGCTACACACAAATCCGCAGAAAAAAGAAGCAGACAGACGGAAAAGCGCCAGGAACGGAACACGGCGATCAAATCCAAAGTCAAAACCAATATCAAGAGTGTATTGAGCGCCGTTGAAGGCAAGGATCAGGCCGGAGCTGCCGGCTCACTGGTGAAGGCCGTCCCGGAGATCGCCAAAGCGGCGGCAAAGGGGATTCTCCACAAGAGAAACGCCTCCCGAAAGATTTCGAGACTGACAAAAAAGGTAAACGCCCTGTCCAAGGAAGCGTAATCTCAAAAACCTGCGATCATCAGCCGATACGCCCTCTCAGCCATGTCGCCCGACAGCTTGATGAGGGCTTTCTTTTTGCTTTCCAGGGAATTCATCACCAGATAATCTTCGGTATCGGAAAAATTCCGGTCTTCCCAGAGGGTTCGCCCCGTTTCCCGGTCCTCGAAGACAATCTGCACGGTAAGGCTCACCCGCTCTTCGGCACCCAAATCCGCATCCTCATAGGCCACATGCGACGTTGAAATACGCAGAACCGTGCCCCGGATAACCGCATCCGCTTCCGCCTCGTCACCGACGACCTGGAATTGGTTACCCCGGATGAATTGATCGATCAGGGCGTTGCGAAAGATATTTTCCAGGTAGGCTTCGTCGGTTTTGTTCGGGAAATTGCCGACGTAGATTTTCCGGATGCCGCTTAAGGAATCGGAGACACCGTTAAAATGATAACCGCAGCCCAGGATCAAAAGACTCAAGAACAAAAGGAACAACCCTCTTATCGCGTATCTCGTTTTCACGTTTTCTCCTGTCACCGTCCTCTCTGACGGCCATTTTCACCCGGTTATCTCCATGCCGGGTTCCTGTTTATCCCTGAACCACGATGTTGACGAGTCTGCCCGGCACATAGACCTGCTTGACGATCCTTTTCCCTTCGATGAACCTGGCGACCTTCTCATCCGCCAGGGCCAGGGCCTGAATTTTTTCCGCCGTTTCGTCAACGGGGATGAGCATCTTTCCACGAACCTTCCCATTCACCTGGACGACAATCGTCATCTCCTCTTCCGAGGCGACACGGTCATCCCAGACCGGCCACGCGGCATGAAAGAGAATGCCCTTCCCTCCCAGCATGCTCCAGAGTTCCTGGGCGAAATGGGGAACGATCGGGGCAAGCATGAGGACAATCGCCTCGACGGCCTCCCGCACAACGGACAGGCCGACCCGATTATCCTTGCCGGGACGTTCCAGAAGATACAGGGCATTCACCAGCTCCATGATTGCGCTGATCGCCGTATTGAAATGGAAGCGATCCTCAACATCCGAGCTCACTTTGCGGATCGTCTGATGGATCTTCCGCCGGAAAATTTTCAAATCCTCCGGCAGGGGTTCCTTTCCGTCAAAGGGCGAAAGTTCCTGAGTATCTTCAAGATAATCCGCGACGATACGCCAGGTCCGGTTCAGGAAGCGGAAGGCGCCGTCGACTCCCTGCTCGCTCCACTCCAGGTCTTTTTCCGGAGGCGCCGCAAACAGACAGAAGATCCGCACCGTGTCCGCACCGTACCGGCGTACCAGGTGATCGGGATCGACAACGTTTTTCAGCGACTTGGACATCTTCTCCGTTTTGCCGATGGCGACTTCAGCACCGCAACGGGTGCATTTCCCCTCCACAACTTCCTCCGGGTAGAGGTAACCGTGTTCCTGACAGCGCATCGTCTCCTTGCAGACCATCCCCTGGGTCAGCAGATTGGCGAAGGGCTCATCAACACCTAAGACACCGAAATCGCGGAGCATCTTGGTATAGAACCGCGCATACAGGAGATGGAGAATGGCATGTTCGATACCGCCGATATACTGATCGACCGGAAGCCAGTAATCGACCCGCTTTTTATCCAGCCCCGGCTTTTCATTGAAATCGGCACAGCAGAATCGGGCGTAATACCAGGACGACTCCACGAAGGTATCCATCGTGTCCGTTTCTCTTCGGGCAGGTCCGCCGCAACCGGGGCAAGTCGTCTCAACGAACGCCTTGTGCCTGGCCAGAGGAGATCCACCCTCTCCCGTCAGCACCACGTCCGTCGGCAGCACAACGGGAAGATCCTTCTCGGGAACCGTCACGGCACCGCACTTTTCACAGTTGACAACCGGAATGGGTGCTCCCCAGTAACGCTGCCGTGAAATGCCCCAGTCCCGCAGCCGGTATTGAATGGTCCGCTTTCCCCGGCCATTGGCCTCGAAATAATCGGCAATGGCCTCCAGGGCCTGGGTATTGACCATTCCGTTAAAAGGTCCGGAATTGACGAGAATCCCCTCTTCGACATAGGCCTCCGTCATGGCGGCGGCATCCAGTTCCCGGTCCTTCGGCTGAATAACGACGATACGTTCCAGGCCGAACTTCTGGGCAAACTCGAAATCCCGTTGATCGTGAGTCGGAACGGCCATGACGCACCCGGTCCCGTAGTCCGCGAGGACGAAATTCGCCGCGTAGATGGGCATTTTATAGTTCGTCGCCGGGTTCAGGCAGTAGGCGTCCAGGAAAATGCCTTCCTTTTCGTAGTAATCGGATGTCCGCATCAGGCGGTCCTGTTTTTTCACCTTTTCCACGAAAGCCTTGACTTTTTCCTCGCAGGCCTTACCCTTGACGAGGTCCGTCACCAGGGGATGCTCCGCCGCGACCAGCATGAATGTGGCCCCGAAGATTGTATCCTGGCGGGTTGTGAACACCCGGATTTCACCATTGCCGTCGGCCATGGGAAAGACCAGTTCACAACCGTAGCTTTTGCCGATCCAGTTCTTCTGCATCGTCAGAACGCGCTCCGGCCAGCCGGGAAGATTATCACAACCGGCAAGCAATTCCTCGACGTAGGCGGTGATGCGGAAAAACCACTGATCCAGGGTTTCCTCGGCCACTTCGGAATGGCATCGCCAGCACAGGCCTCCCTCGACCTGCTCGTTGGCAAGAACGGTCTTGCACTGGGGGCACCAGTTCACGGTCGAGGTCTTCTTGTAAACGAGACCCTTCTCGTACATCCAGATAAAAAAGAGCTGCTCCCAGCGGTAGTATGCGGGTTCGCATGTCGATACCTCACGGTCCCAGTCATAACTGAACCCGAGCCGTTTCAACTGCTCCCTCATGGCGGCGATGTTGTTGTTGGTCCAATCCGCCGGATGGACGCCCCGCTCGATGGCCGCGTTCTCCGCCGGCATGCCGAAGGAATCCCAGCCCATGGGATGCAGCACGTTGAAACCCTTCATTTTCTTGTAACGGGCAACCACGTCACCGATGGTATAATTTCGAACATGACCGATATGAATTTTCCCCGAAGGGTAGGGAAACATTTCCAGAAGGTAATACTTGGGTTGGGAGGGATCCTCCCCGACTTGATATAATTTTTCCTCTTCCCACCGCTTTTGCCAGGCTTCCTCGATCTCCTGGGGGTTATACTTTTTGTTCATTTTATTATTCGCCTCCCGGGCGTGCACAGACTCCGGCACTCACACCCTACGCCCTGGGCATGATGGGGCGCCCGGCACAAACCGATTTATACAAAACAAGTTAAGGACCGCCGGTCCCTTTCAGTTGCGAATCATCCGATTTTTCTGCCGCATCGACGGGTTCCGCCCCCCGCATGTCCGCGTACAGGGCATCGAGAATCCCGTTGATAAACGATCCCGAATTTTCCGAACCGTAGATTTTTCCGAGGTCGATGGCCTCATTCAGGGTTACCTTGGGGGGAATATCATCACAGTAGAGAAGCTCATAAACCGCCATCCGGAGGATATTCCGGTCGACCCTCGCCATGCGGGATAAAGACCAGTTTTCCGAATGCCGGCTGATTAACTCATCCAGATGTTCTCTTTTGTTCCATGTCCCTTCGATCAGCAGCGAAGAGAAAGGGCGGGCATCGTCCGGGGCATCAAAGTTCTCCCAGAACAAATCGATCGCCTCCACGGCGTCCCTGCCGATCACATCCAACCCGTAAAGAACTTTCAAGGCAACTTCTCTTGCCTTTCGTCTATGGCTCATTCATCCCTCTGGCGATACAATTCGCTTCCGTGCGATGACAACCGGGAAGAACAAATCGGGAATCAATCCGCATTTTTAAACTATTTTCCGCAGCAGGTCGACCATTTCGATGGCCGTCATCGCCGCATCCCATCCCTTGTTACCCGCCTTCGTCCCGGCGCGTTCAATGGCCTGCTCGATGGTGTCCGTTGTCAGAACACCGAACGCGATGGGGACCTCCGTATCGAGGCCGACATTGGCGATACCCTTGGATACCTCGGCACTGATGTATTCAAAGTGGGGCGTCGCTCCCCGGATCACCGCCCCCAGACAGATAACCGCGTCAAACTGGCCCGTCTTGGCGAGCTTCTTTGCCGCAAGCGGCAGCTCGAAGGCACCGGGAACCTTGAAGATCCGGATGTCCTTCTCATCGCCACCCGCTCTCGTCAGGGCATCAATGGCTCCTTCGATCAGGCGGCCGCAGATAAAGTCATTGAACCGGCTCGCGGCAATGCCGAACTTCATTCCTTTGGCTACGATTTTACCTTCCGTTATCTTTGGCATCATTATCTCTCCATCTGTTTGGATGTCTCTTTGCGCACCAGATTATCTTTCAGCACCTCTGCAACATCAGCATTTATCCAGAATATGTCCCATTCGCTTCTTCTTGGTCTTCAGATAATGGATATTCGATTCAGTCGGTTTGATCTCGATGGGAATCCTTTCGGTAACGGTCAGGCCGTACCCCTCCAGACCAACGATCTTTTTCGGGTTGTTCGTCAGCATCCGGATTTTCCGCACCCCGAGATCGACCAGGATCTGGGCTCCGATACCGTAATCCCGCAGATCGTCTTTGAATCCGAGTTCGATATTGGCGTCGACGGTGTCCTTCCCCTTCTCCTGCAGTTCGTAAGCCCGGATTTTATTGACCAGACCGATTCCCCGGCCTTCCTGGTGCATGTAGACAATGACCCCCTTGCCCTCGTCATTGATTATGCTCATGGCGCGTCTTAACTGATCGCCGCAGTCGCAGCGCTCGGAACCGAAGATATCGCCGGTGACACATTCGGAGTGGACCCGCACCAGGACTTCGTCGTTTTCATCGAAATCGCCCTTGACGAGAGCAATGTGCTTCATCTCATCGACATCGTTCTCATAGACGATCATTTTGAATTCGCCGCCGTAACGGGTCGGAAGCGTCGCCGAAGCAGCGCGGCGGATCAGGGATTCATGCCTCATCCGGAATTCGATCAGGTCCGCAATGGTCACGATCTTCAGGTTGTGTTCCTTGGCAAAGACCTCCAGATCGGGCATCCGGGCCATGGTGCCGTCGTCCTTCATGATTTCGCAGATGACACCGGACTGTTTCAACCCCGCCAATCGTGCCAGATCCACGGACCCTTCGGTCTGGCCGGTCCGCACGAGGACGCCGCCGCGTTTCGCCCGGATGGGGAAAATATGACCGGGGCTGACCAGATCTTCCGCCTGAACATCGTCGGCAATGGAGGCCAGGATGGTCGTGGCCCGGTCGGCCGCGGAAATCCCCGTCGACACCCCCCGCTTCGCCTCGATCGAGACGGTGAAGGCTGTCCCAAACCGCGAACGGTTATCCCTGACCATGGGAAACAGACCCAGCTTGTCCGCATGCTCTTCCGTCAGGGTGAGGCAAATTAAGCCCCGGCCGTATTTAGCCATGAAATTGATCGCTTCCGGCGTCACAAACTGCGCCGCCATGCAAAGATCGCCTTCGTTTTCCCGATCTTCGTCGTCCACCAGAATAACCATTTTGCCACTTCTGATATCTACAATGGCTTCCTTAATTGAGCTGATCCCCATGATTTACCCTCATTATTGATTTATTTGTCCGTTTTACCGGTTGTTACTCCCTTGAAAATCCGTCCGCCAGGGAAGACCAGTCGAATCCCCCTTTTTCAACGCCTTTCCGCTCATTGCCGGGGCGAACAAAACGCTCGACGTACTTTCCGATAATATCCGTCTCGATGTTGACCGGATCACCCACTTTCCTCAGGCCGAGAGTCGTGACCTGGGCCGTGTGGGGGATCATGTTAACATAAAAACGACCCTTTTCAAAACGGTTTACCGTCAGGCTGACCCCGTCGACGGTGATGGAACCCTTCTCCACAATGTAGCGTCCCGCCTCCGGGCTGACGTCGATGCCCAGAACCAAAGAGGACGATTTCACCGTCTTCTCCCGAATGATCCCCGTTTCATCCACATGACCCAAAACGAGGTGCCCGCCCAGGAAATCCGTCAGCCGGAGGGCCTTTTCCAGGTTCACCTTGTCTCCCACGTGGAGTCCCTTCAGATTGGTTCTCTCCAGGCTCTCGGCGGATACGTCGGCGGAAAAACGCTCCTTGGCGGCGGCGGTCACGGTGAGACAGGTCCCGTTTACGGCGATGCTGTCCCCGAGACGCACATCCCCCATATCCAGGCCGCTTTCGATCTCAATGACCGCATCCTGCCCCTTCCGGTTAATACGCCGCACCGTTCCCAAGGCTTGCACAATTCCCGTAAACATGACTTCCTTCATCGCTCCCGGAAAAACGGGGTCATTGATTTCAGACGCCCCCGCCTCAGTCCTTGTTTTCGTTCGTTTTCAGAAAACCCTTGAGCTCGTTGAGAAATTCCGTCACATCCCGGAACTGGCGGTAGACGGAGGCAAACCTCACATAGGCCACACCGTCCAGAACCTGAAGTTCCTTCATCACCTTCTCGCCGATTTCCGTCGTCGATATTTCATCGCCCTGGTATTCCTGGCAGGCCCGTTCCACGTTCTCGACGATTCTCTCAATGTCTTCCGTCTTGATGGGCCGCTTTTCACAGGCTTTCTTGATCCCCGAGCGGATCTTCGTCCGGTCAAAGGGTTCCCGGCGGCCGTCTTTCTTGACCACCGTCGGCAGAACTTCCTCCACAAACTCGTACGTCGTAAACCGTCTGCCGCAACCGATACATTCCCTTCTGCG
>CAZIPU010000056.1:0-11700 GCA_964541005.1 uncultured Syntrophales bacterium
TTGCTTCTGTTATCATGTTGTCTTCCTCACCGCCCCTTTCCTAATATTTACGTTTCATTTTTTAATGAAACCGTTTCAATCTCTCCCGTTTCATAATTTATTTATTTCTAAAACCATCATTCATAATTACTATCATTACGGTAACTTGCATGATCAACATGCTCGTCTCCCGAAAGACGCAGCACAGCCATCGGAATTTCATATTTCATGGTGAATGATACCGGGCATTTTCCGGGATACTGATGATGCGCACTTTTACGCCATAAAAGGTTTGACCATCGAATCACACTCTATGGTCAGAGAAACCTCTACGTTGCTTTTGCAACAGTTCTCTCACACCTATCCGGATCTTGATATTCCTGCTGAATGTCTCCCCCCAGAGGACTTATTGAAGAATGCTTGATGATTAAAATCGGTTGTTGCGTGGTGTTCCTAATTCTTGAAGCGACATTTTAACGAAATGTCGGCCTGTTTCGTCTTTAAAAATATTCTTCAGATCCCTTATTTCCTTCTTTTCAAGGAACTGCATACCTTGACCTCCTGCCATATAATCTATCCGTCTGTCAATTAGTTTTTAACAATGTCTCTCATTTCTGATTACGATAATGAAAATTCATACCTATTTGCAACACCATAAATTGATCATGCAATGGAACGCAATGTGTGATATAAGTCGCTAACATTCTTTAGAAAGGGAGAAAGGCTATGAAGAAGCGCTTATATTATTTGTATTTATTAATCTTTTTTTTCCTCCTGTCTTGTTCGACCGTACCCGTTACGGGCCGGACACAGTTGAATCTCATCCCGGCCGATTCCATGTTATCTATGAGTTATCAGGAATATGATAAATTCCTGAAATCGAACAAGCTCAGCACCAATACCGTGGAAGCAAATCGCGTGAGACGGGTGGGGAAAAATATTGAACAGGCGGTTTACCGGTACTTTGCCGAAAAAAACATGACCCAGCAGTTGTCGGGTTATAAATGGGAATACAATCTGGTCGAATCCAAGGACGTCAATGCCTGGTGCATGCCGGGAGGAAAGGTCGTCATTTACACGGGAATCCTGCCTATAACCCTTGATGACACGGGTCTGGCCGTCGTCATGGGGCACGAAATCGCCCACGCCATTGCCCAGCATGGAAATGAACGGATGTCTCAGCAGCTGGCGCTTCAGATGGGCGGGCAGGCCCTCGCCGCCGCGGTTTCCACTCAGCCTGCGTTGACCCAGCAGCTCTGGATGGCGGCGTTCGGCATGGGTTCTCAGGTGGGCATTCTTCTGCCATACAGCCGCCTTCAGGAAAACGAAGCGGATCTCCTGGGTTTAACCTTTATGGCCATGGCCGGCTATGACCCGCGAAAATCGATCGATTTCTGGGAAAGAATGTCAAAGTCCAAATCGGGACAGGCGCCGCCGGAATGGCTCAGCACGCATCCGGCCGACCAAACCCGGATTCAGCATATCAAGTCGATCATGCCGTCCGTGATGAAGTATTATAAAGCCGGTTAAGCGATCCGTCCCGTCTCAATGTGTTTGATAATGCATTGAGACGGGATTTCCCTTTTTCACCCCTCCGTCCTGTAGCGATATAAAACGCGTCCGCCGGAAATGGTCAGCCCCGCACTGTGATAAAATCCGTCCTTCATCTCCATGGGCATGAGTTTTTGGAGTTCCCGGTTGAAGGTTCCCGAGAATTTCACGTCGGCATCGCCTCTCCAGATGTCATCCACCTCAAGGCCGGCGACACTGGACGCTATTTCATGCACGACCGCTTTTCCCGGATCTTCGATGCTGGGGAAGTGCCGTAACAGAAAGAATTTCACACGGGGCAGAGACGACTTGTCGATTTTTTCTTTAAGGATCAGAGACCCCTCGATCAACCTTTCGCCATTGGCTTCGCAGATCCCCTTCAGTTTCGCACCGGGACGTCTGCCGCCGATTTTGGGGTTCAACGCATGGAGTTTCGTCATGTAAATCCGTCCCAGAACCTTTGGAAATCCCTGGATAAATCCTCTAACCAGGGTAAAATCATTGTCCACCCAGATGAAGGGAACGAGATATCCGGCTTCTCCCTGATAGCTGCACTGCAACAGGACGATACATTCCTTGTAGATTGAACGTTCCGGGTTTTCATAGGCCATATCGGGATTCGATTCGCTCACGGAAATCCATTCGACAAACCAGACAATGCCTGAACCCGGGTCCGGCCCCATTTCAAGGGGTGCCGGAATGAATTTTCTTGCCTGATCGGGATCTGTCCTGAAATGGAGCTGCATTAATTCACCGCCATAATACCAGGGCGGCGCGTCAACCAGGGATGATTTCCCTTCCGGCGTCAGGGGCAGACAATAACCTTTAAGGGTGCATGATGTGTCTTCCATGGTGTGCCTCTCGGAATATTTATTTGTAGGACTTCTATAGTGAAGTCAACATGATGTGTCAAGCATTCTCAAGAAGATGCTTTAATCTTTATCACTCTGGTCATCGTGCAGCGATCGTGATTACTTTTTCGTCATCACCCACGTGCCGTCCCAGGTTTCCGGTTTTTCGGAGAGGAGTTCCCGGCACTTGACGATATAGGCCCGGGCGGGGGCATCCTTGTCCTCGATCGCCAGAAAGTCGTCGAGGGCCTCTTCGAATTTTCCCAGGTAATAGGATTGCAGACCCTTTTCAAATTTCCGGAGCGTTTCCTCCCTTAAGGCATAATCGTCATCGAGCATGGGTTCAAAAACGGTAACGGCCTCTTTTTTCCCGACGACACGAACTCTGGAAAGCTCCCGGACCGGAAACGCATTCCCGGCTTTATCCAATGTAAAGCTTGAAATCATGGTATAGGTTCCGAATTCCTTGTTGATTCCTTCGAGACGGGAAGCAAGATTAACGGAATCGCCCATCATGGTGTAATCGAAGCGGGTTTTTGAACCCATGTTCCCGACCACGACCACGCCCGTGTTGACACCGATCCGCATTTTAAGATCCCGGTCGATCTTTTCCCTGAAATGGGGTCTCAATTCCTCCAGTTTCTTCTGACATCTCAGGGCGGCACGGACACAACGGACGGCATGATCTTCCTGCATGAGCGGGGCGTTCCAGAAGGCAATAATGGCATCTCCTTCATATTTATCCACCGTCCCTCCCTCTTCATGAATGATTTCCGTCATGGCCGATAAATATTCATTCAGAATGGAGGTCAACTCCTCGGGCGATAATTTTTCCGAAATGCCGGTAAAACCTTCCAGATCCGAAAAAAAGATGGATAATTCTCTGCGTTCGCCCCCCAGTTTCAGTCTTTCCGGGTGTTCGATAAGCTCCTCGATGACCGCCGGACTCAAATACTGCTGAAAGGCATTCTTGATGAATCTTTTCTGCCTTCCTTCCGTTCCATAATAGAGAAGTCCCGCGCCGACCAAAGTCAGCATGACCGCGGTCTCCGGCACAACCAGGGGAAGCCAGATGCCTCTGACATAGAAAATAGCGACTAATATCAGTGGCATGGATAACGATACGAGGTAAATGACGACCGTTTTATAGATATTGGAAACGAGTGACGAAGAGATCCCGGCAAACAAAACCAGCAGAAGCGTGATCATCACAAACACCGGTTTTGATGTTTCCCTGATGAAGCCATCGGATAAAAGATTTTCCAGAATCGTCTGGTGAATCATAACGCCCGGATATATTCCGGACAGCGGGATGGACCTTAAATCCATGAGCCCGGGTGCGGAGAATCCGAAAAAGACATAACAATCCCTAAAGACCCGGGGATCAATATCGGGTTTTTCACCCTGAAGGATTTTCAGCTCGCTCTGGAGGATGGAAGCCGCACTGTAGGCATGTTTGAATTGAGAGAGACGCCCAAAGCTCAGGATTGCCCTGCCATCATTATCTATGGGTATAGGGCGGTTTCCAACAACCAGCTTATTTTCATTAATGCTGAAGGTCGTTTCAGGATGCGCGGTTAAAAAAACGCCAAGACCCAGAGCAGGCACCCACTGACCGTCAAAATGGTTCAACAGTGGAACCCTTCTATAGACGCCGTCCATGTCCGGATTCATATGCACATTGGCCAGGAGGAAGGCATGCTCCGAAATCTCCGGAATGGGGAAGCTTGCCTGTTGGTAGGTGACTTTCCGAAGATATTCGGACAGGATCGCATCCTTTCCAGTTGTTGTGAAAGGTCTTTTCTGAGTGTTTGGGGGCCAGCCTTGGAATTCTCCCGTGTTTTCACTCAGGAATAAGGCACCGGCGAATTTCCCGTAATCTGAAATCGCCGCACCGAATAAACGATCGTCTTCAACACCGTATATCGAGGGCTCCGTAAAAAGGACATCGAACCCAACCGCTTTCGCGCCGCCGCGATGACAGAAATCAACAATCTTTGCATAGACTTCCCGCGGCCATGGCCATGCCAGGCCGTTGGTCTGTTTTGCCCAGTCCAGACTGTTCTGATCCAGTAGAATAAGACGGATTTTACTCTCCTGGTTCGATTTTTCTGCAACGTCTTTAAAAAGATTGACCCGCCAGTCCCAGCTTCTCAATTCCCACAGATCCAGCCAGCCAGGGAGCCACATGAGAAAGGTCATCCCGAATCCCACGACCGCGGCAAGCAATCCCTGCGAAAGTTTGCGATAATACGGCGATTTAAACCAATGCGTCATGAATGTGTCCCATCAATTGATGCCTTTTGTCGCCGCCAGAAATCTCTTCTGTCTGACCTGATTGACAGGAATGGTTCCGGGGACTTGGTACACCCGCGATATTTCCATGATTCTACGGTCCGGTGAAGGGTGGGTCCGGTAAAAATCAACGGCATTGGGTTTCAACCGTTGTTTCATGGTCTGCAGGACACCGGTCAAGGCCGCCGGATTGTATCCCAGGCTGACGAGAATATACAGCGCACCCTGGTCTGCCTGAAATTCAAGATTTTGTGAATAACCGTTTGTGATTAATGTCGTCGTGATATCCCTGATCGATCCGTCGAAAAGATCCGCCAGTTCCTTATTGTCCGCTTTCCGATCCCTCAGCGCTTCATCGGCAATCATCGTCAGGGCCTTGGTTATCCGGTCCTGACGGATGGCCTGCAGGCCGTGCTTGTATTGGACATGGGCAATTTCGTGGGCAATCACTGCGGCCAGCTCGTCTTCCGAGCTGCAACATTTTAATAAACCCTTTGAAAGAAAGATCAATCCCCCCGGTGCGGCGAAGGCATTGATCTCATCCGAATCGACGGCCAGAAAATGATATCCGCCGAATGTTTCCGGTCGTTGGGACGCCAGCGAACAGGCCTTTCCGATTAGATTCAAGTAATTTTTCAAACTTTCATTTTCATAAGGCTTGTATTTCTTAAGGATGTTTGCCGCTACGGACCGGCCGATATAATATTCCTGCTCCGGTGTGAAATCTTCAAATGAATTGGAAAAGACATTCACCGTCTTGCCGATTCGTTCCGCCTCCTGGGGATCGATCTGTCCGGATAGAACACCTACGGTGGTGGCAACATCCGCCACCGGTTGTACCGTTTCGCAGGATGAAATAAAAAGGGCGAAAATCAGAATCAATGGTACCGGCCACGTCTTGCTTATCGATGATTTACGGTCATTCATTATTCGCCCCCCTTCCAGATGGTCAAATTCCCATCCGTAATAAATTTTTCGACATCCCCCATCGCGGGAGAGATTCTCTCCATCCTGTCTACCCCGCTGAAATCGAGATCGGGATGGTTGACGGCATAGCCTTCTTCAACATTTTCATTAAATCCTTTACCGGCCAAGGCAACTTCCCTGGCAGAGGCCTTCCCCTGGGCTGTTTGGCTGCCTGATTTAAGCGTCACTTTAACCGCGCTGAGGGCTGAACCATGCACCCATCCCACAATGGCGGGGGCTGAAACCTTTTTCACCTTAAGCCAGTTGGCCTGCGTTGAAATCACGCTGACCTTTTCGCCGTAAGAAACCCTTGCCACGATCTTTCCCAGGAAAGAAGGGGTTGTACGGACCTGGGTTGCTTTTACTTGAACGGTCATGATTCTTTGCGCCAGGGAAAATTCCGGGACGAGAAATCCCTCAGCAAGAATCAGGATCAAGAGAACCAGCCTGACAAATGATTTTCGATTGCTCATGTTTTTTTCCTCACTTTATTTTTGATCGTTCCGGGATTAAAGGCTATTTATCTTGACGAAAACTTGCAAACGGTTTAACTAGCCTCCTGATCAATCATCGTTTATTTTTGAAAACGAGGATTGTTTTGCAGATATTGATTGAATCGGCCTCGATATTAACACAACTTTTTCCCGATTCAAATGTTCCTTTTTTTTCGTTACAATCAGCACCCGTATGAGGGTTGGGTATGAAGGACAAAAACACAAAAGAAAAGCTGTTCCGTCGCATAGAAAGTTACCGGGACGACATGATCGCCCTGCAGATTCAATTAACAGCCATCCCCGCTTTATCACCGGAAAATCAAGGGACTGGAGAAGCTGATAAAGTTGATTTCCTTCATCGTTTCTTGCGGAAGGAGGGTTTTAAAGAGATTGATTTCATCAATGCCCCGGACGACCGGGTACCCTCGGGATATCGACCGAACATGATCGTCACTTCTCCCGGGAGGGATCCGTATCGCAGAGTGTGGATTCTGACCCATACGGATATTGTGCCTCCGGGTGAAATCGGTCTATGGAGCAACGATCCATACCAGGGTTACGCCAAGGATGGTTGTGTTTACGGCCGCGGCACGGAAGACAACCAGCAGGACCTGGTCGCGTCCGTCTACGCCGCAAAGGCCTTCCTCGATGAAAAAATCACGCCCGTATCCGGTATCGGCCTGGCCTTCGTTGCCGATGAAGAAACTTCCAGCCGTTTCGGTCTCGATTATGTTCTCAAGGATCCGAGGAATCCCTTTCGCAAACAGGACCTGATCGTCGTTCCCGACTCCGGAGAACCGGATGGCCGGGCCATTGAGATTGCAGAAAAAAGCATGCTCTGGCTGCGCTTCGTGACGAAGGGCGTTCAGTGTCACGGCAGTCGGCCCGCACTTGGCAGGAACGCCTTTCTGGCCGCGTCCCATTTGATCGTTGCGTTGCAGAAACTTCACAAAATATTTCCTCTACGGGACAGATTGTTTACACCTCCGGAAAGCACGTTTCAGCCGACAAGGAAGGAAACCAATTCCTCCAGCATCAATACCATTCCCGGCGAAGATACTTTTTTCATGGACTGTCGCATCTTGCCTTCATATGACTTGTCAGACGTCATGAACGAAATCAGATGCATCATGAAAACGATCGAACAGAAATATTGTGTTACGGTCGACTTCTTCCCTGTACAGCAGGTTCAGGCACCCCCGCCGACCGGTGAAAGTGCCGCCATTGTACTTGCTCTGAAGAAAGCCATCAGGGATGTTTATGGAATAAAAGGGAAAACTGTCGGGGTCGGAGCGGGAACCGTTGCCGCCGTTTTCAGAAAATATGGTTACGAAGCAGCGGTCTGGAGTAAACTGTGTCAGAAAGCACACCAGCCGGATGAATGCTGCCTCATTGATAACATGATCGGAAATGCGAAAGTGTTTGCCCACCTGATGCTTCAGTCGTCATGAGTCTGCCGTCCTGAGAAAGATTGCAATGTCTATCTTCCTATTATAAAATTGCAAAAATATGAAGAAAGAGCGTGATCAACCACTTATTCGATGAAGGAGACAGCAATTATTCCCGCAAAGCATGATACCGAATCGTCCGTGATCGAACCGCTTGATTTTGATGACAATCACGATTTGAAACTTCTGATTGGCGAACACGATGCTCATATCAAGCTGATTGAAAAAAGCAATCGGGTCAAAATTGCCGTCAGAGGCAACCATGTTTCCATCCAGGGAGATGGAGAATCCGTCCAGAATACGGTTTCCCTGTTAAAACAGCTTTATGCGCTCATCCGGAAAGGTTATCCCATTTCGCCGGCGGATGTGGATTACGCCCACCGTATCCTGCAAAAGGACTGCACACAGAATCTCGAGAAGATATTCCTCGATACCGTCTTTATTTCCGCGAAGAAACGCCTCATCACCCCCAAAACGATTGTCCAGAAAAAGTATATCGATGCCATCAGAAGTCACGACATGGTATTCGCTATCGGGCCGGCAGGAACCGGGAAAACGTACCTGGCCATGGCCGTCGCCATTGCCACATTTCTTGAGAAGAAATACAGTCGCATCGTGTTGGCGAGACCTGCCGTCGAGGCCGGGGAAAAACTGGGTTTTTTGCCGGGTGATCTGTCCGAAAAGGTCAATCCGTATCTCAGGCCTCTTTACGATGCCCTGTTTGACATGATGGACTTTGACAAGGCAACGAATCTGATCAGCAAAGGCATAATCGAAGTCGCCCCGCTCGCATTCATGCGGGGACGCACCCTGAATGATTCTTTTGTCATCCTGGATGAAGCGCAAAATACCACGTCCGAACAGATGAAAATGTTTTTGACAAGGCTTGGATTCGGTTCACAGGCGGTTATCACAGGGGACATAACGCAAATTGATCTTCCCGCTGATAAGATATCCGGCCTTGTTGAGGCGGAGGAGATTCTAAGTAAAATTAAAGAAATCAGTTTCATCCATTTCTCGGATCTGGATGTGGTCAGGCACCCTCTCGTTCAGGAAGTGATCAGGGCCTACAATCACCTTGATCAATCGCGCAAATACAACGGCACCAGAGCAAAATGAAAAGAGCGGAACTCGATTCAAAAAATTCTATCGACACGTTTCTTAAAAATATCAGGACTTATCTCGAAGCCAAATCATCCCGGGTCGTTTTCAAGGATGTTTTTATCTCGGTTCTTCTGATTTTCGTTCTGGGAACCCTGATTTTCCCGTCTTTGTTCCTCGAAAGATCCGAGTACCGCGCAGGCAGTGTGGCCGGCAAAGACGTCAAAGCGGATCGTGATTTCCTTGTAGAAGACAAGGTTTCCACGGAGGCAAAGAAATCTGCTATCCTGAAGATAACGCCGGCCGTTTATGATTTCGACTCCCGTCTCTCCCTGACGCTTCAGTCCCAGATCGTTCAACTGTTCGAAAGCATCTCCCAAGAGATGGTCCGATCCGCATCAAAGCAACCAAAATCTTCAGGTAATACGGTTAATGAAAAGCAATACGATATGAATATTGCCCTGAACTATTTTGAAAAAATTTTTGGTATTCCCTTATCGGAAGAAGAATTTACGGTTTTCTATCGGGAAAGATTTTCATCCGGCTCTGCCCGGGCAATCTGTAAATTAATAGATAAAATATATTACGGCACGTACATAGCCAGTCATAAATTGAGCAAGCCGGATATGGAACGGGGCATCATCGTTCAGGATATGAAAAACCGGCAGGAATCTCTGATCACTCAATTTCATGATTTCACGAATACCGGCACGTTAAGCAAAGATCTGCACCAAAAGGCCGCCCGGGTGTTGGACGGATATGACAGGGATTTCATATGGGCTGCCGCCTCAATCGTCAGCAAAATCATCAAACCGAACATTATTCTGAACACGGAGGCCACGGAAGAAACAAAAGAGGATGCCTTAAGGACCATAAAACCTTTTTTCTTCCAAATTCTGAAAAACGAAATGATCGTCCGCGAGGGCGAGCGAATTACGCAAACCATCAAGGATAAACTGGACGCTTATTATGCCATTAGAGGCGGTAAGGGCAAGAAATCGGATCTGACCGTCTTCGTGGGTTTTATCCTGGTTGTTCTGATTATGGGAACGATGCTTCTTTATCCGGTCAGACAATGGAACCCCAAGTCCCACGATCTGAGAGCCACCCTTCTTTTCCTTGCGATGACCGTTTTAATGCAGTTTGTCCTGATCCGTTTCGGTTTGATTATTTCCGATGCCGTTGTCAGAGCTTTTCCCGTTCTTTCCACACAGGATTGTTTTTACGCCATCCCCTTTGTCACGGGATCGATGCTGGTAACCATCTTAATCAACGATCGCATTGCCATTCTGTTTAGTGTGTTTGTTGCCTTCATTACCGGTTTTCTTTTCGATAGCCGGGTCATCATTCCCTTATTTTCCCTCATGGGATCTTTATTTGCCGTTTATCAGATATCCACCGCCAGACAGCGGTCCGCTTTCTTCATCACGGGCCTGCTTCTGGGTTGCGTAAACGCCGTGATGATCTTCGCCCTTTACCTCTTCACCGCCAATTCATTCGACTGGAAATTCCTGGTGAATCTCTTGATGGGCATGATTGGCGGCCTTTCATCAGGCATCATCGTCTCCGGTATACTGCCCCTTTTTGAAAGCCTGTTCAAGTTCACAACGGATATCAAGCTCCTCGAACTGGGAAATCTGAATCAGCCGATCTTCCAGAGAATGATCATCGAGACGCCGGGAACGTACCATCACAGCATCATTGTGGCCTCCCTTGTCGAATCGGCAGCGGAATCGATCGGCGCAAACGCCCTGCTGGCAAAAGTAAGCGCCTATTATCACGACATCGGGAAAATGGCGAAGCCCCAGTATTTCATTGAAAACCAGCAGGCAGGAGAGAATAAGCATGACAATTTATCTCCCAAAATGAGCAGCCTGATCATCCTTTCCCATGTGAAAGACGGATGCGAATTTGCCAAGCAGCTCAAATTGGGCAATTCGATTATCGATATCATTCGCCAGCATCACGGCACGGGCCTGGTAACGTTTTTTTATGACAAGGCCAAACGCGACCCCGACGCCAACATCAACACCCTGTCCGATTCGGATTTTCGCTATCCCGGTCCGAAACCGCAAACCAAAGAGGCGGGCCTGGTCCTTTTGGGTGATGTGGTCGAAGCATCCTCCCGGACGCTTGCCGATCCGACGCCCGCCCGTATCCACAACCTGGTCCACGAGCGGATCGAACGGGTTTTCCTGGACGGCCAGCTTGACGAATGTGAGTTAACCCTCCGTGATTTGAATAAAATTGCTGCAAGTTTTATCAGGATTCTTATGGGTATTTTTCACCAGCGTATCAGTTATCCGGATCAAATCGCAGCAAAAGAAGGGAATGGGTTGAAAACGTAGCATGCCTTTACTGATCAATAACCGGCAAAAAATCGTCAAACTGCCCCTCCGTTCCATCCGGTCATCGATGACGAAAGCGATAAACTGCCTGAAATGCAGGGACAGGGAAATCAGCCTGATCCTCGTTGATGATCCCGGAATTACCGTTATCAATGCCGAGTATCTGGGAAGGAACAGGCCCACAAATGTCATTTCCTTCTCGATGCAGGAAGGCGAATGGGGGGAGATTCAACCGGCGCTTCTGGGTGATATCGTCATCTCCGTCGAAACGGCCCTCAGGGATTCGCTTTCCAATCAGATCGACCTGGAAGACGAGATTCTCTTTTTATTCAT
Source organism: uncultured Syntrophales bacterium (assembly GCA_964541005.1). Classification (GTDB taxonomy): domain Bacteria; phylum Desulfobacterota; class Syntrophia; order Syntrophales; family JAAYKM01; genus JAAYKM01. The sequence continues at coordinate 11,367 of CAZIPU010000056.1, forward strand.
CCACGGTCTGCTTCACCTTCTCGGCTATGATCATGAAAACGGTAACGAAACGGATGCTGATTTGATGAAGGCCAGGGAAAAGGAAGTTTTTTCATCAATTAAAGGTTATGAATTGGATCATGATTAATTTTCAATAATTACGGAGGACGGTTATGACTGAAAACACCTGCAAGAACCCCGAGAATCACTCAGCCCATTTGTGCATGCTGGCAAGCAAGGGACTTTTTAACGAAATCAAGATATTGGCCCGCAACCCCAGGTTTATCTGCTTTACCTGCGGCCGGGTTGCCGAATCGGACAAGAATTTATGCAATCCGATGCCCTACGATGAATA
>CAZIPU010000057.1:0-11637 GCA_964541005.1 uncultured Syntrophales bacterium
CTGATGGACACGGTTAACTCGATTAAAAAAGAGGTTACGAAAAAGAAGGAAGTCTAACCATTATTTCGGTGAATTGGTTCAGATAAAGCACTATCAAGGGAAAAAGACAAAAAACACCGTTCATGGCGGGAAACCGTTGCCCGCGGTTTCCCGCCATGAACCATTTGCTCAATCTTCCTCGCCCTGACGAGAAAAAGATTTTTCGAGAAGGAAAATCTTTTTGAGGGTCGGCTCAGAAGTCTTCGAATTCCGAATCATCCAGGGGAATAACCTGATTCGGTTTGACAACTTTCCCCCGTCCTCCATCGCCCGCCGCCAGCGCAAGGATTTTCCCTTTACTGCCCGAAGACAATGAGAGGTTTCTTCCGTTTGCGGTTCGCCCGGACTGCTGGTATCCGAACGCTTCTTTCCTGCTCCATCCAACCATTTTACCGGTTCTTCCGTTAAAGGTGTCGCTATCACGGCCACCAATAACGGTAACCAGATCCTGAACGTACGTTTTCATCTGCTCCGCCTGGGCGTTCAGTTCCTCGGAGGCGCTTGCCGATTCCTCCGCATTGGCCGCTGCCTGCTGAATCACTTTGTCCATCTCCGCTACCGCCCGGTTGATCTGTTCGATACCCTGGGCCTGTTCATGAGACGCGGCGGCCACTTCGCCGATAAGAGTCGTCACTCTCGCGCCGATATCTTTGTTGTTATCCATCTCTTTGTCGATTTCGCCAAAGATATCCGACGCCTGCTTGATTTTCATCGTTGAACCGGCGATCAGGGTCGTCGTATTTTTCGCGGCCTCCGCCGATCTCATGGCCAGATTCCTGACCTCTTCCGCCACGACTGCAAAACCGGCCCCTGCCTCGCCGGCCCGGGCCGCTTCAACGGCGGCATTCAAGGCAAGCAGGTTGGTCTGAAAAGCGATTTCATCAATGGTTTTAATGATTTTGCTCGTTTCTTCACTGGCGGTCACGCTGTCGTTGACGGCTTCATGCATCGTCGACATTTTCTCGGATATCAACTGAAAACTCGGTCCCGCTTCCCTGGTCATCAGGAGGCTTGCCTGATTGGCATTATCGGCATTCTGCTTGGTCATGGACGACAATTCTTCCAGAGACGAGGAGGTCTCCTCCAGCGATGAAGCCTGTTCCGAGGAACCTTCGGCCAATTGCTGTGAAGACGAGGCAACCTGGGAAGACGCCGCGGCCACCTGCTCGGCGCCGTCCGATAAACCGGAAACGACCTGGTTGATCGGGCGTGTGATGGAACGGGTCAAAAATATTCCGAAAAACAGGGCCAGCAGCGTGGAAATCGCCGTCGCGATCGATGTGATCATAATCGCGCCTTTAGCCGTGGCATTGTTACGTTCCGAAATTTCCTGGGCACGCTTTTCTTCCAGGGCAATCAACTTGTCCATGGATGCGGTAATCTGTCCACCCAAACGAACCATATCTCCTTCCAGAAAAGCAACAGCCTCCTCCTTTTGACCGTTGGCGATCATTTTGAGCAGTTTCTCCAATCCCGGATTGTATTCGGTAAATGCCTGAATGGTGGCGGCGAATTCTTTCTTTATTTCCTCCGTAGGCAGATTGACGCCACAGGAGGCCAGTTCTTTTTTCCCCTCTTCGTTCATGGCATGGATCCGGTTGACGAACTCCGTGACGTCCCCATTGTAGAGAAATTTGTTCAACATGGCACCGCGGACTTCGTTGCGCATCCTGTGAAACAGCGTCACCACTTTCCCCATGGCGACCACGGGCTTCGTGTTCTGTTCGTACATCTCCTGATCCGCCTTTTGCAAGGCATGAATCTTGACGATCCCGGTCATCCCGACAATCAGTGCAATGGCCGCAACCAGCAGAAAACCGCCCGTCAACTTGTAACCCAATTTCAAATTCTTCATGCGACTGTTATCCCTCCTATCAATAAACGCAAGTTAAGCGACATTTGCCAACATCGTTATTTCTTCAGCACACAGGACCTTATCGATATCGAGGAGAATCTTGACCCCGTTTCCCGTTTTGGCCATCCCCAGAATATAGTCCGTATTCAGGCGTGTCCCGAAATGCGGCGTTTCCTCGATTTCGTTCTCCCTGATGTTCACAACTTCCGACACGGCATCCACCACAATTCCCATGGAGATTGCATGGGTTTTGTTTTTGACCTCAACGACAATAATACAGGTCCTCTCCGTATAGGACATCGATTCCATGCTGAATTTCAACCGCAGATCAACGATGGGAACCACTTTCCCGCGCAAATTGATGACACCCTTTACATAAACAGGGGTCTGGGGAACCGTCGTAATCTGCATCATCCCGATGATTTCCCTTACTTTCTTTATCCCGATGCCGTATTCTTCACCATCGAGCATAAAGGTGAGGTGCTTCCCTTCCTGCTTTTTCGCCGGCTCAATACCTTGATCCATGGTTATGATTTCTCCCGGTTCCATTACCATCCGACCACTCCTTTCAAAATTCAAAGCAAGTTAACTGCCCCTGATTTGTTCCTGGAATTTCTTCATTAATGCGACCATGGTCTATTGAATCGAATAAAGGTTCACAATTCTAAGTAAAACAGATCCAATGCTGCTTAAATTGTTTTCCCGCCATGTGAGAAAACGCGGCCGTAATGCATGCGCCATGGCAATCGTCTCCGCGTCATCCTCGGACAGGACGAGAATAATCCTTAGATCGTACAGGAAATCGCGCAGATGCAAAAATCCGCGAAGTTCCTCCCGGTTTGAAGCGCATAGAACTATTACCCTGATATCAAAGATCGATTTATGGACTCGCGACGAAAGTTCATCTATTGTCCTGTATACTTCCACTTTTTCCTTCGGAAGTGTTTCCTGAACAATTTTCATGAGACGTTCCTCGAATTCGTTTCCTTTTGACAAATAAAGAATCAGTGCCATAGAATAATCCGGTCTTTCTTATCAGACTGAATTTCGATTACCGCATCCCAGGAGACCGATAACGCGAGTGTATTACTGCAAAAATACGGCCAATACGGGAAATTCATCAATATTTAAATATTTCAGTTGGATGGAAATGGATAACCTGATATGGCCATCTGAAAAGATCGTAATCTCGAAAGGGAAAACTGGAATTAATATGATTCGATCAGACAGAAACAGACGACAGGTAAAACCGATTCAGTTTACCAGGACACATTGTGCTTTTTCAACAGTTCATACAACCTCGCCCGCCTCAGATCGGAAATACGGCATGCCAGATCGATATTTCCTTCCGTAATCGCCATAAGTTCCCGGAGATATTCTTTTTCCGCCTTGGCGACCACGGAATTTCTCATCTCCTTCAGCGCCGGCAACGCCGGGGCGGAACACTCGGCGGCATCGGAACTCACGGAAAGCTTTTCGCCGACTCCGCTTCGGGCCACATGAACCAGGATATGGTGGGGAAGGTACTTGCGAAAAAGGGTCGGAGCGGACCGGGAGGCGGCCACGGATCTTTCCATCGCATTGACCAACTCCCTGACATTTCCGGGCCAGCGATAGGCGAAGAGCGCCTCAAAAAAGTCAGGAGAGGGTTTTTTCGTTGCGATCCCATTTCTCCGGCAGATTTTTTCAATATGATAGATGGCAATATCAACAATGTCTTCGGACCGTTCCCTTAAAGGCGGGATTTCAATCGTAAATGCACAGATCCGGAAAAGCAGATCCTCACGAAAAAGGTCTTCTTCGACCATCGAATCAAGGTCCCGGTTGGTTGCGGCGATTAATCTGAAATTACTTTCGATCTCCTGATTGCTGCCCAAAGGGCGAAAGCGATGTTCCTGAAGTACCCGGAGAAACTGTTTCTGCAGGGCAAGAGGAAGCTCACCGATCTCATCCAGGAAGAGGGTCCCGCCATCCGCCTGTTTGATCAAACCGTCACGATTCTGGTCGGCGCCGGTAAAGGCACCCTTCCGGTGGCCGAAAAGAGCGCTTTCCGACAAGGTTTCTTTCATGGAGGCACAATCGACGACGACGAAATTCTGGTCGGCACGGCTGCTGTTCTCGTGGATGGCCCTGGCAAAAAGCTCCTTCCCCGTTCCCGTTTCGCCTGAAATGAGAACGTTGACATCGATAGACGTTGCCTGAGACAGTAAATCATAACAAGCCCTCATCCTTTCACTCTTCCCGATAAGCCCCCCCGTTTTTAACGTAACCGGGGGGGCTCCCTTTAACTTTTCTTCACGATACTGATGTGCCCTCGCCAGGGTAAGAACGATCAGGTTGATCGAAGCCGGTTTTTGAATATAATCCCATGCTCCGCTTTTTATGGACAGTTCCGCTCCATCTGCGCTTCCCGCGCCGGTCAGAATGACGATCTCCGCCGTGGAAACGTCGCGAATTTCCGAAAACCGGTCCAACCCATTGCCGTCCGGCAACAGAACATCCAGAAAGATCACGGAAAAGATACCGGACGATGCAAGCATAACCCCTTCGGAAAAAGTATGGGCACAGCGTATTTCATAACCTTCTTCCTGCACCGCATCGGTCACGAAACGACAGAACATTACATCATCATCGACAATCAAAACCCTGTCCACGAGAATTACCCCCCTTTAATTTCCTTGTTGCTTATCCAGAACCTGCCTTACTCTGCGATTCAGATCCGCAAGGGTAATCGGTTTCTTAACGAAATGACTGATACCCAGTCGCTTCAATAATTTTTCCTGCAGGAGCTGATTGTACCCCGAGCAGATAATAATCGGAAGATCCGCCCGGATCGCGAGAATTTCCATGCTCAGTTCCAGACCGGTCAACCGGGGCATAGTCATATCGGTAATGACCAGATCAATACGATCCGGCCGGCGGCGAAAGATTTTCAGGGCTTCAAGCGATTCGGTCGTTGCGATGACGTCATAGCCCATCGATCTTAAGTATTGTGCGGCAGCGTCCACAATCGCACTCTCGTCATCGACGAAAAGGATTCTTTCCTTCCCGCTGGGGGAAGGAAAAGAGGACTCCTTATCCCCGGCAACCATTCCGGTGGTTATGTAGGGCAGGTAAATGGTGAAGGCCGTCCCATTTCCCGGGCTGCTCTTTACGCTGATCATACCGCCATGATTTTTGACGATTCCGTACACTACCGAAAGTCCCAGACCGGTCCCCTCACCCTGTTTCTTTGTCGTGAAGAAGGGATGAAAAATCCTGTCCAAATTGGCGGGATCGATACCCTGCCCCGTATCGCTGATTTTTAACCGCACATAGGGACCTGCCTTGAGACCGGTATCCGGCAATGCCATCTCCTCCTGGTCCATTTCGATCAGGGAAAGTTGAACTTGGAGAACGCCGCCCTTTTCACGCATGGCATGGGCCGCATTGGTGCCCAGATTCATCATGATTTGATGGATCTGCGTCGGATCGGCAAGAACCGTTGCGGGTTTGGTCGTCATTTCCGGTTTGATCAGGATGGTTGCCGGCAGAGACGCCTTCAAAAGCTTCAGCGTTTCTTTTATGATCATCCTGATATCTAAAGGTTTTTTCCCTGCTTCTTCCCGTCTGCTGAAATCAAGAATCTGGGCCGTCAGGTTCTTTGCCCGTTCGCTGGCCCGCATCACCTGTTCCAGGTGATGCAATCTTTTGTCTGCTCGTGATTCTCTCATGGCCAATTCGGTAAACCCTATGAGAGAGGACAGGATATTATTGAAATCATGGGCAATCCCCCCGGCAAGGGTGCCAAGAGCCTCTATCCGCTGAGCCTGCTGCAATTGATATTCAAGGAATTTCCGCTTTTCCTCCTCGGCTTTCCGTTCCGTGATATCCATCGCATTTCCCAAAACAAGACGGTTTCGCCCATTACAAATGGCCGAAACAGCCTCCATGACCCAACGTGTTTTGCCGTCTTTCGTGATAATCCTGAATTCATAAGGCGCAGTGAGCTCGCCCCGGAGCATGCTTTGTGCGTTTTCTCCGGCACGGGCCCTGTCATCGGGATGAATGATGTTATCCGCCCGGCGGCCGACAAGCTCCCCGGGAAGACACCCGACCATGGACGCGGCCCGGGCATTCAGGAATTTGAATTCCCCCTTTTGGATCAGATAAATGCCGGCAAGGGACAGTTCGGTCAATTTTTCGTACAGCTCCTTGCTTTCACGGATCATTTCGTCGGCATGCCTGAGATCCGTTATGTCCTGGTGGTTGCCGATGAGCCTGACGGCATTTCCCCGATCGTCTCTTTCAACGATCCTGCCGCCGGCACGGATCCACCGGTAGTCGCCGCTTTTGGCCCGGAAGCGGAACTCATTCCTGTATTCAACCGTTGTCCCCCGTATAAAATTACGGAAGTTGTCAACGGCACATTCCCGGTCGGCAGGGTGAATCATGTCCTGCCAGGTTTGAAAATCGGCCGGGAATTCCCCCGGTTCATAGCCGAGCATCGCGTAGAACTTTTGACTTAACAGAATTTTGTCATCACGCAGGTCCCACTGCCATATGCCGTCCGTCGTGGCTTCAAGGATCAGAAGGAGTTCTTTCTCTCGTTTATTCACGGTCTCCAACATTTTTCTCCTTCGCTGCAAGAAATGTCCGGGACATATAAGAATGGTTAACAAAGGAATCGTAAAAAAGGGGGGTATCGGGTGATAGCTGGATCTGTTTGGGGGGTTATGCACCCCCAACGATGAAACAATCACTCAGATATTTGGGCTGACAATCTTTTGCTCTGATGGCATGACATCAGCACAAAACATTTTTTATGGCCGACCGAAGCGAATCCATATCGAATGGCTTCGCCAACACCCCCCGGAATCCATACTTTTCGTAATTCTCCATAACCGGATCGTTCGAATAACCGCTGGAGACAATGGCCTTCACATCGGGATCGATGTGCCGCAATTCTTGAATCGCCTGCTTTCCCCCATTGCACCGGCGATGGTCAAATCCAAAATCACCAGATCATAAGGCGTTCCGTTATTCTTTGCCTCCGTAAAAAGCGCAATCGCATCGACCCCGTTTCCGGCCAGATTGACATCATATCCCAGAATTTTCAGCATTGAACCAACGGCCTCCAGCAGAATTTCCTCATCATCCATCCAGAGAATTCTTTTATTCTCTTGATGAAAGCCCTTCCGCAAATCTGCACTGCAGGACGAAATCTCTTGAAGTGCCGCCGGCAGATAAAAAATGACCGTACAGCCCGCACCCGCTTCAGATTCGGCCCGAATCCGCCCCCCGTGCTTTTGAATAATGGAATGCGCCGTGGTCAACCCCAGCCCGCTGTTTTTCTCCTTCGTGGTAAAAAAAGGGTCAAAGATTTTGGATAGATTACCGGGAGTAATGCCTTCTCCCTGATCCGCAATGGCAATCCTGACATAAGGACCCGGTTTAAGATGAGGATCCGATCCTGGCGATTCCTTGATATTCTCGGCGGAAATTGTGATCGTCCCGCCGTCCGGCATGGCATGGTCGGCATTGACAACAATGTTATGGATCACCTGTTTTATCTGATTTTCATCCACATTGACCGGCCAAAGATCACAGGGAAGAACAAACTCACACCCTACTCTGGAACCTCCGAGCGCAAAAAGGACTGAATCCTTGAGCAAATCAGAAATGGATACGATCTGTTTTACAGGGGCTCCGCCACGGGCGTAGGTAATCAATTTGTGTGTCAGGCTTTGGGCCCGGAAAGAAGCTTGTTCGACTCGGTCCAGCGGTTCACAAACTTCGCTCCCGGGATGAGAATAAAGTTTGGCCAGGCTGATGTTCCCCATAATCGCCATCAGCAGGTTATTGAACTCGTGGGCAATGCCCCCCGCCAATACGCCGATGGATTCAAGCTTCTGGATCTTAACGAGTTCTTCTTCCATTCGTTTGCGTTCGGTGATGTCGCGGATGGATTCGATGGCGCCGATCAACTCCCCATCTCGATCGAACAACGGCGCCGCCATTCCATAAAGGTGCGCTCCTTTCCCATGATTAATATTGTGAGCAAATTTCTCCCCTGAGATCACCTCGTTTTTCTTTTCGTAAAACTCATATTCACTTTCCATGCAAGACCGGCGTTTACTCACATGATCGATCAGGATCGGTTGTGGCGTTCCATAAAACGGAATGGCATAAGCATAATCTCCCTTGCCGATCATGTCTGCCTTGGACAAACCGGTTATCTCTTCCATGGCCTTATTCCAGGCGATGACTTTATGTTCATGATCAATCACAAACGTGGCATCAGGCAGAAATTCGACGATGTCCAACAGTTTCTGATGGGCGGCAGCCAGCTTTTCTCCGGCTTTTCTCCTTTCCGTAATATCCCTGGCGATATAGAGTAGATATGTCTCTCCCTGATAATCAATTTCGCCGACTTTTACCTCAACCGGAAAGCAGGTGCCGTCCCTGCGAACGTCCAATGATTCAACCAGAAATTCCCCTCTGGTTTTAATATCGCATTGAACCTGTTCAGAGAGATGATGGAAATCCGGATGAATGATGTCTTTCAGGGTCAGTTGCTGAATCTCGTCTCGCGAGTACCCGTATACTTTGCAGGCATGAGGATTGGCTTTGAATATGCGTCCTTCGCGGTCGATGAGAAGAAAGGCATCGGCAGCGGAATTAAAAATCGCGCGATACCGGTTTTCGCTCTCCCTTTGCGCCTCGCTTGCCTGCTTCAGGGCGGTAATATCGATATTGGTTCCTGTCGCCCGCAGAGGCCGACCCTCCGCGTCCCATTCCACAACCTTCCCGTGACCGATGAACCATTTCCACTCGCCCGCCTTGGTTCTTAGACGATGCTGGGTTTCATAAAAGGCCGTTTTACCCGCGACATGGGCATATAAAGCCTCAACGGTTTTTTCCTGATCCTCGGGATGAATGCTTCCCTTCCACGAGTTCAAATGGTTGGGAACCTCGCCGGACTGATACCCCAGCATCTCCAGCCAGCGGCGGTTGAACACAACGACGTCGGTTTCAATGTTCCAGTCCCAGTACCCGATTTCTCCGCTGCTGAGAACGAGTTGCAACCGCTCCTCACTTTCCCGCAATGCCGCTTCCACCTTTTTACTTTCGGTAATATCACGAATCACCGCCTGCAGAACCGGTTTCCCATCCAGTACCATTTTACTCAAAAGGATGTTTGAATAGAACGGCGTTCCATCTTTTCGGGCGGAAAGCCACTCAAAGAAGCAAGAACCTTCATGAAGCGCCTTTTCCATATAATGGTGCGCCGCAAACAGGGAACTGCCGCCATCCGGCTGTAACACTGGGGATAAATCACTCGGATGCTTACCGATAAGATCTTCTTTTCTGGAAAATCCGTATATTTGAAGCGCCGCCCGATTGCAGTCGAAGTATCCGTTTTCATCGTGCATCGTGATCGCATCATGGGAAGACTCAAAGAGGATGCGGTACTTTTCCTCGACTTCACGCAGAGCTTTCTCTGTTGTGCTTAATTCATTCATATACTGCGGGGTGCTCATGATGGACTATCCCTTTCGATATAGAACCGAACTCACCGGTAAACATCCGGGGATGTCCCGATAAAGGTCGTCATAGCCATCTTTCTTTTGATTTTAAGCCGTGATCGTTTTTCCAGCGTATTCCTACAAAGATCATGGCACGCCATATACAGGCTGAATGACAGTGAACCGACTTTCCGACTCTTGACCGAATAGCCCACGGTCCAGGAAGTTCCATCGGGTCGAGACTCATGTAACTCAAATAACCCGCCCTTTTGAGAAACTTCATCCTTCATAAGGGCAAATGACCCGGCCATGACGCCACCGCGAACGATGGCGTGATGACCTCATTTTCACGTAGACAGACCTGTCCCTTTTGCGTGGAACTTCCCCGATGAAATGACCTTATACAAAGATGTTCGGCACAAAGTACTGCCGTGGTAAATCATAAGAAAACGTTTCGGACGGCGTCCGATGCCGGTTGTATTGTCTCCGTCTTCCTTCCTCCAGCCACTCTCCGATATCATCAATGATATTCTGGGACTTGAGGACTCGCCCGATTTCATTCAGGGAATTACATCCAACACCCCTCATGCAAAGCAGCAGGTCGATGCTGTCGGCAATCACATGGAGATCCAGGGGAATATGGTTCCGTTTCAGACAATTCAAGACCCGGGTGGATAAACCATAATTCCATTCCGGGGGGCTTTGCCGATTCTCTTCATGCATTTTGATCAGTTTGCCGACATATTGCGGGGAGACACCGCATTTTCCAGCGATGTCCTTGTTTGTCCATCCATTTGAACGCAGTTGATTAATTTCATTTAATAATTGTTCAGTTCTTCTTCCCATCTCAAAACTCCAATCTCGCACTTAATATAAAAGAGCGTATTTCTTCACAAAGAAACGATAACAACGATCTTTGAAAAGACGCTCATTTTTCCTGCGATTTTGCGCGATGTTCCGGTCCGCTTGACTGATTTCCCGATAGAGACTTGCGCTCAGTTACGTTCCTTAATGCTCGACGGTTGGTCCAATAGGGGGATCGGACCAACCGTTCTGCGACCTATAAGGGGGAAGTCTTACAGGGAAAGAAAATCCGTCATCATTTTTTCGGCCAGTAGAACAGCCAGCGCAGGTAATAGAGAGACCCCTTGGCCTCGTTCCTGGCATCGATATCGACCAGGGCGTAGGCACTCAGATGGATCTGGGGGGTGATGACCCAGTACATGGTCGGTCCTGTCGAAACCTTTCTGCCCCAGGATTGCTGCGGAAAGTCCGTCAGATCACGTCCGCTGCCAGATTCGTCGCGCTCTTTGATATTCCCGCCGATATCCCAGCCGACTCTCATACTCTTACCGACACTGACCGTCGGCCCGATGATCCAGTCGATGCGGTTTCCCGGCTTGATATTCGTATCCTGATTCTCGAAACGATGGGTATATTCGACGGCGCCTTCAATCGCCCATTTTCCGGTTTCACCGAAGGGATTCCCCTGGAAAAAGAATTTCGAGAAGCGCAGGTCGAACCTTACATCGTACTGGCCGCCTCCCAGGTTAACGGCACGGTCTTTATCGTACTGTCCGACCGGGAATTTGACGCCGATGCCCGGGGCCAGGTTGATCCCCAGGGGCCGCCACTTCGCCTCGGCATTCTCGTTCCGTATCCAGACATTGAGCCACACATCGCCCAGGCCGGTGTCCGTATCCTGCCGGCCGGGGTAATTATCAATCTTCAACCTGGATATCGGAATATGAGAATCGAATATCCAGTATTTGGTGACGTAGATCGGGCGTAAAAACAGGATATCCTGCGTCAGATCAATATGTTTCCCATCTCCCATTTTGACTTTATGACCTTCCGTATCGAGGAACTCGTTCGCATGGAAGTGCATCATCCACGCCTCCAGCCAGTATCCCTGAGGAATGGTGGCCTCGAAATGCTGGGCCAGGGCCGTACCGCAAAATATAACCATGACAGCGACAACAACGATGAAGCTTTTCAAAGTTCTGGTAAACATATCCTGTCCTCCCATATTAACGCCTGTCGTATGTGGCATGACGTATTTGAATCTTCGCTCGACGTCTTTATAGGAACCTGAAATGAAAAATACAATACGGATTGAATGCGGGTTAGAAACGGGGTTGATACTGTGGTTTCTGTATTTTAATAAAGACAATACCTGATTAATACCTGGTTGATGTCAGTCTCTGTCTGATATTATGATCATGCAAAGGGGGG
>CAZIPU010000058.1:0-11613 GCA_964541005.1 uncultured Syntrophales bacterium
TGAGAGCACCGATCTTCGGATCATAGTCGTCCGACATGGCCCAGCCGTCCGATTTTTCATAGACATAGTTCAGCCAGTAGTTAAAAATGCCTTTCTTCATGCCGTGCGTGGCGGAAAAACGGTAGGTATCGTTTTCCGACATCTCCACCGAACCGCTGGTGAACGGCGTTTCCGTTCCCTTTTTCGTGATGATATTGACGACGCCGCCCATGGCGTTGGCGCCGTAAAGGACCGAAGGCGCCCCTTTGATGATTTCAATTTTGGCGATGTTGTCGGTGCCGATGCTGTTCAGATCCAGAATACCGAATTTGGTTTCGTAAAAGGGTACGCCGTCGACCATAAAGAGAATGCGGCTCTGATCGAAACCGTGAATGGAAATGCTGGCCTGATTCTTCGCTCCGGTCGTCACCCGCACACCCGGCGCATGGGATAACGCTTCGGCCACCGTGTGACTGTTGGTCGCCTGTATGTCTTCGGCCGTGATTTCGTTGGTGATGGCAATATCTTTTACTTTGGTTTCATCGGCGGAAACGACGACGTCGCCCAGATCATAAGCCTGATATGAAGCCCCGGAACCCGCTGCCGCTGCGTGTGAAAGCGTGGTATTGAAGCAAATCAAAAAGAAAAAAACCGTCCAGAATAAACATCCCCTCAAAACCATCGTAATCCTCCTCCTGTAACAATATTGGGCTCTCCAAATGCTATGGAGTTTCTGCATATTCCGGTTACGACTAAAGCACCCGAGCGCTAGAACACTTTCTGCAGCAAACAGCTTCGGGGATTTATTTCAGCTCGCGTTATATTCATATGTGCATAACGTATGCGCTATATATAATCGCGCATAACGCATGTCAAGTCTTTTCTTCTTCTGAACACAGATTTAATAATTTCATTTTCGATGGCACTTATGTGAATTTTTAATAAAGATTAGAACGTTATAAGAGAGAATCTTGAATGAAACGTCCTTTAAGGAAATTGCATCTTCCGAGACGCAATTTTAAAAAAGCTAGGCCCCTTTCTTTAACTGGCAAGCCCGTGCTAATGTTGATCAGACAAGTGTAAAGTATAGACGACTTTACGTTACTACTTCCTGTAAAAAAGTGGTCGCCAATTCTGGCGAAAGCTTGCCATTTCAAACGATAATCACCATTGAACTCAAGTGTGAAATGGTATTTTAATAAGAGCCAAAGCCCATCTGATCAAAAAAACAATCCTCGCTTTGTCTTACGAATTTTCGTTTTCGCGTATTCAATATGACTGTCGATCAGAATCGAAACAGTCAAACCAGCGAGGAGGGAATAATCCGCGGCAACGTCGTTCAAGCCGCCTTTAACGCCGAAATCAATATCAACGGCATCACTGAGGCTGTAAACAACGCCTCCGAGAATCAAGGCGAGGTTGGTCTGAGATGCCGTATCCGCATTTCTGTCAACACCCACATTGGCCACCAAGGTCAGTTTCTCCATAACGGGGTCTTCCTCCGCCAATGAAGCAAGCCACAGTTCTTTCCGTTCATCGTTTTTATTTTCGTTCTGGATGCAGCCGGCGTTCATGTAAAAGCAGGCAGGTTTGCCCGAAAAGCGATTCAAAATGACTACCTGATGGGCAAGTTATCCAAGAAGAGAATCGATTATTCAAAAAGGACTGTCGACGGTCCACATTCCTCGCCTAAAAGGCATCGCCGCCCCCGATATTCGATCAAGTTATCCCTTGACGCGAGAAAAATGCTTCTCTATAATTCTAAACGTCAAAAGCAATTTCTTATCAATAATTTAATTATTAAGAAGTACAAAGAGCAAAGAGCCAAGGAAAACGCAAGCAAGTAATATCGTCCCCCTGTCGAGGTGATGAATGAAATTCGCATGGATTTTGATACTGGTTCTTCTCATCTCCCACGCTTCGCATGCAGCGGAGTATTTCCCTCTCGTATGCCGTGGCTATACGCAACTCGGCATGTACGAGGCGGGGGGTGATCCTGTGTGGCACATGTCCTTCAATCGCAATCCCCAGGCAGCTGGTCAAAAGGGGGAGTTCTTGAATCAAAAGAGCTGTGCGTGGGTGGACCGCGCGGTTCGAAACGATGAGCCCACCATGATCTCAATGCCCCCGAAAGCCCTGAATGAGGTGGGAGGGCAAGCGATGATCGCATCCTGTATGAATGATGCAGGATGCGTGTTCAAGATTGAGGTTCGCCGTGTGGACGAGGGACTTCCGTCGGATCAGTTCAAATACGACGGAGGAAAATACATCGCAATCATACGACGATGAACGTATGGTCGACTAAGGATATGGCAATCTGTAATGTGATTATTCAATCAAAGAAGGGTATTTATACACTTCTTTCCTTCCGGGTTCGATCCTAAGCAGTTCTTCCTGTACTAAACAAAGCGCCAACCTTGCTGAGAATGCATTATTTCAATGCGTTATTAATGATGCCATTCCATCAATCATGTTGACGCGAAGGAAATTGCGGCCTACAAACGCTTCAAAACGCTGATGGAGGAATAAATCGACCTCGGCATCGACATCGAGTCGTCCAAGCTTCGCTTGAAGGTTGAGAAGAAAACGGGATCAGAATAGAAGAGAACTCGGGACTCTTAAGTTGGTATCTTTTTATAATGAAATATTTGCTGATAGCCTGATCTAACGTGTTAACGTTTCAAAAAATATCTTTCAAAAGGAGTTTCCCATGAGTGACGCACCCACTAAATCGAATGCCCAATCATGATGCCTCTTTATTATCGACCTGCCCTAAGGGCACCGGGCCACGGTGATGCACTGGAAGTGCAGATCGTCGTCGAAAAACTGTCGTTCATATTCCCATCCGGCACGAACCGCCGCCTCTGCTACCTCCGCGTTGGTCTTGTAGTCCATCCGCCAGCCGGCCAGGCGCATGAGAAAATCCGTAAAGGGGTCCTTTTCCACCATGGCCACCTGGTTGGTGCTGCTGAAAATGAGCCCCCCGGGTCGGCAGAACGGTTTCATCTGCCTAAGCAGGCGGATATGGATGTCCATCGGCAGAGAACACAGGATACCAATCAGGAGGATTACATCGGCTTGTCTCGGTGGAACCTTCCGGAAATCGGAGCAGCAAAAGGCAAAGTGATCCGAAAACCCCAGTGCGTCGACCGTCGCCTGACCGATTTGGAGGGCCTCCTCATCGCTATCGATATTACGAACATGGAAATGGCCTGCCAATTCCGGTGTGGTTTTGAGCACATGGACCATATCGTGGCCGGGTCCGGAACCCATATTGTCCACCAGAACCGGGTTTTCCCGGCAAAGCGGTTTCAACCATCCGGGCAGGTTCCGTTCCAGGGTAGCCAGCCGCTTCTCGACATGACAGCCGGCCAGGGATTCCAGATAGTAACAGTCGATGGGACTTTCCGGCTCCTCTTTTCGGTAGAGATACTCAAAGGCCAGGGACGATCCGGGATTCTTCCGGATGATGCGGGTAATCGCCGAATGGTCGCAGAGGTAATCCAGAACCTGTTCGGCTTCCCGGCTTTCGATGTCTCCGTCTAAGTAGCAGGACTGCAGGTTTTCTCTAACGGATGAAGGCAGCGCCTTCAGCAGTCTTTTTACCACGTCCGTCTCCAGGGCCCAGCCCCGGAACGTAATATCGGCAAAGGTCCTCGGGGGGGGCGGAGTAATGTTGCCGCGTTGTTTTGTCTCGGTCATGCTTCCTCCGCTTTCATAAATTGTCTTGTCATGGATCTGTTGTTTTTTCACGAAACCCGGTGGCTAAGGGTGGGCTCCGCCCACCTTTTCATGCTTCCCCTATTTTCGTTGGGCGGAGCCCTCCCTACTGTCTTCTGCCATCGCTTCTTGCCCTTCCCGGATCAAACCGGATAACGGTAGTAATCAGCCTCTTCTGTCGTCACCTGGCCGATGTGGTTGAAGGACCAGGCGGCGGCACAGTAGCGGCTCAGAATCCAGCGGTTGAGGAGGTTACTGAACAGGTTCCCCCCGTGAAATTGTTCGAAGGCCCTCCGGCCCGTTATGGCCAGGGCGATCCGCAATTTGATCCGGTCCGGAAGCGAAAAACCGCTCAGACGCTCCCCGGATAAAAACAGGGGACGGTGCCTGATGGATTCGTATTCCAAATGAAAATAATCGACGAGGCCGTCGAGAAAGGGCACGTCTTTTTCGACAAATTCCAGGCGCCCCTCCTTGATTTGCGGTATCGGTACCTTGACCGTCCGGGAGATGACTTCGCCCCGGTGGAAAATATGTTTAAGACCATCAAGGGTTTCTCTCTTCATGTCTTTCAGTTGCGGAGAGCGCCATCGCGGTTTGTCCCGGACCGTCCAGTCCCGCAGGACCGCCCCGCCCGCCCAGCGGTAGAGGTTGAAATACGCGGGAATCGCATCGAAGAC
Source organism: uncultured Syntrophales bacterium (assembly GCA_964541005.1). Taxonomy (GTDB): domain Bacteria; phylum Desulfobacterota; class Syntrophia; order Syntrophales; family JAAYKM01; genus JAAYKM01. The sequence goes on from CAZIPU010000058.1 coordinate 4,380, forward strand.
CCAGAGCCACGACGGGGTGCGGCCTTTTCGAATCGCTTCCCGGACCAGGAGTTGACCGCAGGCCGTGTACAGCCCCAGACGAACCGCCGGGTCATTGACGGCGTCAGGAGAGCGGAAATGCCGGTACAACTCCGCCATTTCCCAGGGGCCGACATCCCGGTTGCGGCCGTAATGGAGGCGAAGGTACCGTTCCCGGAAACGGTCCAGGGACGCCCCCGGGGGATATCCGTTCGGCCGCCACCGGTTTTCGAGAGGCAGGCCAATCCTCCCCCCCCCATCATATTTGTCCCCCGTATCGACGGCGACGCTCAGGGCACAGTCGATTTCGCCGTGCCGGTCCAGGGCGACGAAGTGCACCGTCCCCTCCCGCGTGTCATGGGGGTTGATTTCGACTTTTTTCTCCAGGTCGACAGCAATGGCCGTGCAGAAAAACGAGACGCCGGAAGCCAGTAATTGATACCTGTCCTGCACCAGGCGGGAAAAGAGCGACCGGTCGCCGATGTCGGCGGCGGTCAATTCCCGGAAAGGCAGGCCGTCCGTCAGGGCATGGATTTCACAAGGTTTTTGTCGGCCGATTTTTCCTAAAAACAGGGATGACATAGAAGGCGTTCTACTCCATATCTCTTGCTCGCGGATGGCTTTCCGTGAAGAGATTGCTTTGGAATATTTCGATCTTAGGCCGCGGCCGTCGCCAGGATATCTTTCAGCGCTTTGGGCAGCCGGACCGGTTTGTTTTTCATATCCGCAAAGGCAATCAATTGCTCGCCGACGGCGTGAATGGCGTCGGTCACTTCGTTGACGAATTCGGCCTTGAGGACAAAACTGGCATGGTTCACTTCCGCCACGGTCATTCGCACGCAGATCCGGTCGCCGAAGAAAAAGTCCCGGAGGTAATCGTATTTCGCCGACTTCGTTTTCAGCAGGAAGGTTTTCCCGGCCCCTTCCTTGAAAGACGGAATGAACTCCAGGGCGAACAGCTCCCGGACCTTGCCGAACAGCGAGGCGTAACGATCGTGCCCCATGTTGCCTTCCGCGTTGGTGTCGCCGAACGTGACAATGGTTTTATGTTCGCATGTAATCAAATCTCTAAACCCTCCATTTAAGTAGAATCATTCTCTGAAAAGATCCCTTCAAGCCGCCTCGTTAACCGTCCCCTTTTTACTCACCATTAATTTCCCTTCTCGGTATCTGCTTTATTTTCTCTCCGGTTTATTTGGTGGTTCGTCATGAAGAAGCCGACTTTGGCGTCGGCGACCTGGCCGATGGGCTGGCCGTTTAAGGAAATACGGCCGTCGCCGATGGCATAGGTAGCGTTCGTTTCCTTCAGATGGCAGACACGTTTTACCAGAACCTCGTAGCGGATGCTTTGCCGGGAGGGCCTGATCTCTTCCTGCAGGTGAATTTCGCCGCAACCGATGGCCCGGCCGACACCCAGTACCCCCTGGAGACTGCAATAGAAGCCAAGCAACTGCCAGATCGCTTCAGTATGCAGGCTGGCCGGGTGGATGGGGTCATCGAGCAGATGACAGCGGAAATACCAGGCATCCGGATCGAGGTCCTGCTCGCCGATAATCCATCCGCCCTGCTCCGACGTGTCGATCCCGCTGATCCGGTCCAGCATCAACAGGGGCGGCGCCGGCAGGCGGGAGAGAAAGCCTTCCGGCGGACGGTCGACCAGCGTCCCCCGGGAAAAGGCAAGCAGTTCTTCCCGGGTAAAAGCGTCCTTCTGCGTGAATTCTTCGTACGTCATGATGGGTCACCTTTATGAGGTTTCTGTTCCGGTCGGAGTTTATCTTGGTCCCGGCCTACGATGGGATAAACTCCGGCCGGGACTGGAACAAAATACGACGTGTTGTCTTTCCGGGCACCATCCCGGAATCCATTCCCAGTAATTTACTCCCTGCCAATGGGTCCCGGATCGGGGTCCGGGACGACAGGGTCTTTTTTGTCATTTCAGCCCTGATCCGAACTCCGGAATTGGTTTAGACAAAATGAATCAACAGCAGAATCCGCCTCGTTTTCTGTTCCGGCTTTCATCTTCAGAGATCATGATGTTATCCTGATTTCGCTCACCCTGTTTTAATCGCAGACTCCAAATCGACCAGCTTCCATTTATTCTCCTGGGCAACGCGGCGCAAAACCCGGTCGGGATTGACCGCAATGGGCTTACCGACCAGTTTCATCAGGGGCAGGTCCGAAATATGGTCTGTATAGACGTAACAGTGGCGGGGATCGATCCCGGCGCTTTGGCAGTGCCGCTCGGCCAGAATACGCTTACCGGCGCCCCAGGGGGAGGGCTCGGCAATTTCGCCCGTATAGACGCCGTCTTTAAGAATGAGCGCGGTGGCGATAACGTGATTTATACCCAACAAACCGGCCACCTTCTCCGCCAGGACATCCGCCGCCGAGGTCAGCAGGACCGGTTTGTGCCCCTGCTCCCGGTGCCGATGGATAAGGGGAAAAACACCCGGCCGGATGCGGGCCGTAAATCCGGCGACAAACTGTTTCGTAAAGGCATCGAGAGCGGTCTTGGTCATCCCCCGAAAAAGACGGAATCCCTGCCGGCGCAGGGACCGGGCGTCACGGGACAGCCCGCACAGATACAAGCCATAGCGCACCGCGACCTGCAGCGCTTGCCAGGGAGAAACGATCCCCCGGAGGGAACACCACAGAAGAAAACGCAACTGGGACTCTTCCTTGAAAATGGTTCCGTCCATGTCGATAAAAACGATGCATTTTGTTTTATCTACGTTTTTGCTACGGATGGGGAACCTCCAAAGGGTGGGGTTGGGAAGGCTGCAGCGCCTGTTCGCACTGCACGAGGTCCCAGATACGTGACATGATCAGCGCCGTCACTTCATGAAAATGGGTTTCATGATGATCGATTCCGTAATAGTCTTCAAAGGATAACGGCGCTCCGATCCGGATGTGTACCTCCTTCGCCAGACGGGGAAGGGCCTGCCCTCTTGGCCAGACGTCATGGGCGCCGATCACGCCGACGGGGACCACGGGGGCCTCCGTGGCCAGGGCGAAGCGGGCGACGCCCGAGAAAGGACGTCCCAATTGCCCGGTTGATGAACGGGTGCCTTCAGGAAAGATGCCGACCATTCGTCCCTGTTCCAGGGCGGATTGGACCTGGCAAACGGCATGACTCTTGTCCGGGTTGTAGCGGTCCACCTTGATCTGTCCGGACAGCTCCATCAGGGGACGCCAGAGGCAACTCCGGAAGAACTTTTCCGCCGCGAGGTAGTGGATGTTCCGGGGTGATACGGCGACGAAGCAGAGAAAATCGAGGTAACTCGTATGGTTGGAGGCGACGATGACGGGGCCCTTAACGGGCAGATTTTCCAGGCCCTCCACTTTTTTAATCCAGAGCCCACGAACCAGGGGCCCCAGGGACTTTTTGAGGCAATAAAACCCGGCTTTGGTTAGGCGTGTTTCCCGATAGGTTGTGCCGTCTGAAAATCCATTATCGGCGTCCTTTAAGATGGTGTGCTTTTCCTGTTTAGCGCCTTGTCCTTTTTCCCCAGGCAAATCCTTAACCCCCCGTATCCCGCGCAGGAAAATTCCAGGCAATGCCTTCCACGCGGTGATACCCCCATTAATTTTGCTTGATTTGATGCCGAGTTATTTTGTCGCCCGATTATAGCGGGGGAATTTATTAAGTCAATAATTAATTCAATTTAGGGGCAAAATTGGCGGTTGCCCTGGATGAATCGATTTAAAAAATATTAGGAGCAGGGGCAAGCTTGCAAAGGATAATCATTGATTCTAAGTGGTACAGCCAGTTGCGACTTCGTAGGTGAAGCGAATAGTCAACGATTTGTATTTATAATGTTTTCTCCATGGGCTGGTAGAACCCTGCCGAAAGGATGATCGGCACAGCGGGTCGATTTTACTTACAGATTCAGCGGCAGGAACATGATCTCGTCTTTCTCGCTTTTGACCGTCAGCCGGGTATGGTTGGTGATCGCATGGGGAACGCAGACCCGCAGGCTGCCGTTCACTTTCACGACGCTGACCTTGGCGTTATAAAGTGTATAGAGACTTTCCTGGTCGATAATCGCCTCGGTTTTCCCGTCGCCGATAATGGCGCCATCCTTGATCATAATGGAACGGTCACCCAGCCAGAAGGCGTGTTCCGGGGAATGGGTCGATTTGATAAACGTGTATCCCTCCCGGGCAAGTTTGATGATCTGCTCCAGAAGCCGCAACTGGTTGCCGTAATCCAACCCCGTCGCCGGTTCGTCCAGGACAAAGATTTCCGCCCCCTGGGCCATGGCCCGGGCGATTAAGGTCAACTGCCGTTCCCCGCCGCTCAGTTCCGTGTAAGGACGTTCCGCAAGATGCCCGATCGAAAGGCGTTCCATTTTTTCAAAGGCGATATCTCGATCTTTCTGGTTATATGAAAAAAAGAAGGGTTTATGGGGCAGACGTCCCATCAGGACGACATCGATGACCTTATAGGAGAAAGTGCCTTTGTGGGTCTGGGGAACATAAGCAATCTGCCGGGCCACTGCCTTGGCATCGATCCGGCTGATTTCCTTCCCTTTCAGGTGCACACTTCCCCGCGATGGACGCAGCAGGCCAAGCATGACCTTCAACAGGGTGCTCTTGCCGCTGCCGTTCGGTCCAAGGAGAGATATCACCTCTCCCCGGTGGACAGTCATATTGATATCCCTTAAAACCAGCTTGGTGTCATAGGAAAAGGTAACGTCCCGGGCTTCGATCAGGTTCATCTCAATCACTTTCACGAACTCCACCCCCGGTTGGCCTTTTTCATGACGAAAATAAAAAAGGGAATCCCCACCAGAGAGGTCACAATGCCGATAGGAATCTCCGTACTGAACAGCAGCCGACAGATATCATCGACCAACAACAGGTAAATGCCGCCGATCAAGATACTGGAAGGAATCAATACTTTGTTGTCCGGCCCGACAAGCATACGGGCAATATGGGGGATGATCAACCCCACCCAGCCGATCATGCCGCCAATCACCACCGTCAGCGAACTGACCAGCGAGGCCAGAAAAATCATGAGCATACGGATCTTCTCCACCGGAACGCCCAGCGCCCGCGCTTCTTCGTCTCCCATACTGAGGACATTCAGATATCCCGACATGGATATCAGCAGAATCATGCTGATGACCATAGGAACGGCGGTAAACCATACCGTCTGGGCGTCGGCGTAAGACAGACCGCCCATGAGCCAATAGACAATGGCGGGTAGTTTTTCATAAGGGTCTGCACAGTATTTGACCACGGACAAAAGAGATGTGAACATGGCCCCGCTGATCACACCGCCCAAAATGAGCAGCAGGATCGTACTGCCCTTGAACATGCGGGCAATGCCGACCGCCACCATCACGGAAATAAAACCGAAGGCGAAGGTGCTCGCCTGAACGGCCAGCCAGCTTTTAAAAAGAAGCATGCCCAGAGCAGCGCCGAAAGATGCCCCGGCGAGGACTCCCAGCAGGGAAGGCGACACAAGGGGATTGATGAACATGGACTGAAAGGCGGCGCCGGCAACCGATAAAGACGAACCGACCAGGACAGCGGCCACAACGCGGGGTAAACGTATGGAAAGAAAGAGACTGTCCAGAAGATCCATGCTGAGAGAGGTTGCCTGCTGGTGCCCCGTAATCTTGGCCACTAAAAATAAAGCCGTGTCCCGGAGGGTTACCGGATATTTGCCCAGGGTGAGCGAGACAATTCCCATGACGACAAGAACAAGCGTCAGGGAGGTGATGACAGTCGGTCGCTTCATCCGCCCATGATCTCCCTGAGCTGTGCATCGTTCAACTCCAGATCCAGAAAGAGGCGGTAGAAGGCCCTGGTCTCCCTGACCATATCGATATGATATAAATCCGGATAAAGACAGGACAGGACCCACCTGACGCCAAGATAGCGCATATATGATGGGGGCCGGTCAAACCAGTTGAAAGGAGCCTTCGGGATAATGAACACCCGGTTGTTTTTCACCGCATTGATCCGTCGCCAGCGTGCGTCCTGCCGGATGCGTTTGTAGAAATCCTTTTCCTGAATGAAGATGGCGTCAGGATTGTAGAGCATCACCTGCTCCAGAGAAATGCGCTCCATACCATAGCCCGTTTTGGTTTCGCACCGGTGGACATTTCTTGCCCCCACCCGAGCAATCAATTCGGCATGCTGAGAGGTATCACATTCGGTGTAGAGGCCGTCAGGGCCCTCTGCATAGTAAACGGACAGCCGTTTTACCGGACGGATCGTCCGGGTGGCAAAGGCCACTTCTTTGAGCGCTTTTTCCCCATAATCGGCCAGTTTTCGCGCCCGCGATTCCCGTTTCAGAAGCTTGCCGAGAAATTTCAATCCGCGACCGTAGTCTTCAATGCGGCCGATATTCATAAAAATAAGCGGAATGCCCAGATTTGACATATCCGCCTCCATCTTCCGATTCACCACCGACTCTTTACCTGTCCACATGATCACCACATCGGGTTTCACCTTCATAATCAGCTCGATATTCGCTACCTGACCCTGACCGAAATAACCGCCCAGGACGGGAAGAGACTGGATTCCGGCAGAGAGGTACTTTTTCTCCACTTCTTTCAGGGGTGAATTCAGCCCCGCTAATAAGGATGGGTCAAGGGCATAGACCATGTAGGTGGCGGGAGGCGATGTGGAATACACGCGTTGGATCCTGTCGGGGACGTTAACCTTCCGTCCCGTCATATCGACGATTTCCCTGGCGTCAGCCGGCCACGCCGCCAGGAGAAACAGCATTAATATCAAGAACACAGCGTTTTTTATCACTCTTTTTGCAGGAAGCATATTTTGTGCTCCATATCTCTATCTCTTCACATCATCACTTCGGCAGTTGAATAGATTCAAGCCAGTCATTCCGTCGAAAGACGGAATCCATTTCCAGGACGTCCCCCCTGCGAATGGATGCCGGGTCTGAGAAACTGTGTCACGATGTTATTCTGAGCTGCCAGGCGAAGAATCTCTGCGTCTCAACATTCTGTTCTTATTAGATTCTTCGTTTCACTCAGAATGACCTCAAACTTAAGTTGGTCATTGCGGTACAGTATCCTGAGCCCGGCACGACGCTTTACTGTTTTGTCTTTCCGGCATAATATGCCGCGTGACGTTTTTTGATATTATTTCCGGAGCAATAAGAAGTTAATCGGTCCTGGTTAAATTCCTTCAGTGGCATTCCGGAACCGCTGTGGATTTCACGAATAACCTTTTTACT
>CAZIPU010000059.1:0-11476 GCA_964541005.1 uncultured Syntrophales bacterium
GGCGGCCCGGAGGCGCCTTGTGGGTCTCCGTCGCGGAACGCTTGAAGTAGCCGTTGTCCCGGATCAGGTAGCCGCCGTTGGCATACCACTTCAGGTATTCCGCATCGTAAATCTGATGCTCGTACATGAGGGCATGAATGATACCCAGGCAAAATTGCCGGTCACAGGCCGGGCGGATCGGCACCCACTCGTCGGATTTCGAGGCCCCCGTCGACAGGCGGGGCTCCACCGTAACAACACGACAACCCCGGTTCCGGGCATCGGACATATAACCCTGGGCACCCCCAACATGAAGATGGGACGAGAAGCCGTCTCCCGTTCCGATATTCATCCAGTAGTTGCAGTACTTGTAATCGCCGGCACCGGCAAAGCAGGAATTATAGATACCCGCCGTGATGTGGTAGCCGCCGCCGCAGTAGGTGCCGACAACGTGGAACTGGTTCGCGCTGCCCACGCAGGCCGGCCACGCCCACAGGTAGATCTTGTGGAAGTCGGAAATCGATGCCATGAACTCCCGGGGATCCTTCTCGATACAGGCCTTCACCTTCTCGGTGATCGTGCTCATGGCCTCTTCCCAGGAGATTTCCACCCAGCCCGGGTCCTCGTTCGGGCCCTTGCGGGGATTGGTCCGCTTCACGGGATTTTTGATACGGTAGGGATCGTAGGTCCGCAGGATGCCTGTAAGTTGCTTGACACATCCCTTACCGCGGTTGGAAGGAGACGTCGGATCCCCCTCGATCTTGTTGATGATCCCTTCCGGTGTGACATGGCACTGGATCGCACAGGTGTGAATGCACATCTTACACGTACTTTTGACCCACTTCCCAGGCTTCATCGAATTCGCTCTGGCCTGGTTTTCCACCCTCAGTTTCTCTTTCAATGTTATACCCTCCTTTTCAACAACATTGGTCCTTTATTCTGGAACACGAACTCCGTGTCCACTAAAACACTGAAAAACAAAAACCCCATTCGTATCGACTAGATACGAATGGGGTTTGGATCCTCTGTGCTGATGATAATCCCCCTGTGACACTTAAATATAACTTGTTCCCCCGCCCCCGCTGAGCTCCATTCCACTGCCTCGACGCATCTGATCCCCGGCTCTGACGCCTTCATCACTCTGCCCCTGCGAATACCCTGTTTTTCTAACTGCAGCGACTTCAGTTCTAGAAAATTCCGTTCCCATCCCTGCCTCCAAAGATGACAACCGTATAATTTTACTGTACCGAAAGCCGACCATTTGCTACCAATTTTAGTCTAACCTGTCAATATAAATTTTAGGCATTAACACCTAACATGTTTTAGGCATTGCCACTCATTTCTTCGATCATGACATCCTCGCCCTTCAGGCTTCTCTTCCAAAACCGACCAGCGCCTCGTAGACAGCCATATAACCGGTTTGCTCCCGCTGGAAACTAAAAAGGGTCGCCATCAACCGGTCGGCTTCCTGACGGACCCTCTCCAAAGACGCCGGCTGATCGATCACGCAGAGAATTTTTTCATGGAATTCCTTTCTGTTCCGGAACAAAAAACTCGTCCGGTCCGTCAGTAAAGAGGCGTTACCGGGAATATTCCGGGCAATGACAATTTTCCGACAATAGAAGGCCTCCAGGAGCGCGTTTGCCTCGGACTCGGAAGCGGAGGTATTCAATACGACATCGACGCTCTCCAGAAGAGCGGGTATCTTCTCCCGCGGAACTTCTCCCAGGTAAGTGATCCATGGGCGACGGCGAATTTGCTTTTCGAGTTTCCGATATTCCTCCGGTTCCAGAACGGAACCGGCAATAAAAAGACGCAGGTGGGGACGTATTTTCTTGATATCCGAGAGAACATCGACGGCATAACCGATATGCTTAATGCGACGAATCCCCCCGGACATCAGGAAAACGCTGTCTTCCTGCCCTACACCATATAAAGCGCGGTAATCCTCGGCGTCTTTGTCGTTTTGAAGGAGAACGGACTGGTGGATGATCCGGATCTTCTCCGCAGGAAGGCCGTGTTTCAGGAGAATCGAAAAAGCATGTTCGTTAAAGACCGTCACCATATCCGAAGCGGACAGAACATCTCTGACGATCTTCTGCCTGCTGCGGTCCTTCAAATCAACGTTCACATCCGTACCGGTCATGGTCGTCACCAGAGGCACCCCGAGGGCTTTTTTCAGGAGAACCCCGGCGCGCCCCGCTTTATAGGCGTGAAAACAGTGGACCATATCGGGACGAAACGATTCCATCTCATCAAGCAGTCCGCTGCCGGCGGCCTGCGAAAGGTTGACGATCCTGCAATCCACGCCTTTTTCTATGAGGCCTGTGGAAATGCGATGCACCGTTACGGCATTGCCGGTTAACTGCGGTAAATATGTGGGGGTTAAAAGAAGCGCCTTCATTTCGGTCCTTGTCCGTGGATATTGCCCGCCGGTCAGGGGTTGTGCCGTCGGAGTTGGGCCGGAGTATAGAGAAACATTGTCGAATTGTCAAAGACCAGCCTAAAAAAAGGTGGCTATTTAAATGGTTTTGTAATACGCGATTTATGGGTTTCGATCATCTTAGACATCAACCGCAGGACAAGTGAGACCTGCATGATCATAGAGATTCGGTGACATGAAGGAGACCTAACTATGGAATCTCAGGTTGTCTGTAACGTCTGCAAGGGCTTCGGCACCCTATGCAACTGTCTTTGTACGCGATGCAAGGGACACGGACGGATCAATTGTCCGCGGTGTCAGTCGTCAGGCCTCGTCGAATGTCCGACTTGCCAGGGAACCGGCAAGGGACGCCTGATGATGCGATGCAAGACATGCCAGGGAACGGGAAAAGTTGCTTGCCAGCAATGCGAAGGGACCGGCAAGATGGTCTGCCCCACCTGCAAGGGACAAGGCCAGGCCCCCTGCTTTGCCTCCTGCCAGGGGCGTGGGCGATTGCCCTGCTTCAAGTGCGGTGGGACGGGTTATCTGAAAGTAGCATCTTAACTCAGATTTCCTCCAAACATGACACAGGCTTATCCGGTGGGGGACTGGATAAGCCGCGCTTTTTTAAATACCTTCACCGTCACGGGCACGGACAACGCAAATGAACCGCGGCGTTTTCTCTCCATGCTTCCGTCCCGCTGATCAGCCTCCCCCGGGAATGGTTCTCAGCAGGACAATTTTATCCCCGTCCTGGATCTTTAAATTCAGATTATCCTTTTTGACAAAGAGCTTGAGATTATACCAGACAATGGCATTGGATATGACGCCACTGTCGCCTGCGGTAAACCGCTCGTAGAAACTCCGCCCATCGGCCGTCGGAATCTGTTTCAGGAAATCCCCGATTGTTTCCCCCTGGAAATCGACCATTTCCTCGCTCTTGCCGACCCAGCCGATTTCTTTTCTGATCGTTGCACATTGAATCGTCAACTTGATTGCCATCATGTCCTCCCCATACGAAATTAATCAAAATAAAGGATCAAGAAACATACCATGGGCACCAATAATTGGATTATTAATGATATTAATGAAATAGAATCTACGCTGGTCGATTCCGAGATAAAGATGACGCAGAAATGCGACCAAAATAAATATTAAGGTTTCATTTCTGCGACCATCAGAAAAACATCAACAAAGGGGAGGGATCTCTCTTGTTTCCATGCACCGGAAAATATTCTGAACCAACACCCGCACGCCTCCATGAGAGGCGGAATGCACACAGGCATTGCCCCCGGGAAGTTCTCTCAGAGTCTGTTTATCCAAAGCTTCCCGGTTGTTTCCGGCACTTCCGGTTTTTTCTCCGCAATCCCATCATGGACGCACCCGGCAAGCGAAAACGCTCATCATGAAGGTTTCCTTCGAGATAGGCTTCCAAAATCACCTCCGTTCTCCCCCGCAGACAGGGAATCAGGTCTATTCCGCTGTTCTCGATCATGATTTGCATCGCCCGGGAGACGGCACCGCACAGGAGAATCGAAACCCCCTCTTCCTTCATCAGGGACAGTTTCATGCTGTCATTGCACAGGGACCAGTTCACCAAGGACCGCCCTTTGACTTCCCGGCCTTTAATCTCCACAATGAGAAGGTATTCGGAAAAATCAAGTACCGTGGAAATGTCATTTTCCCAGACGGGCATGGCTAATTTCATTTCAACGACTCCTCATACGGGCATGAACAAAATACATGCCAAAAGAGGAAATCGCTTCTGTATGGTTAACGATGCAATATCCCGAGTGTTTATGTGATCCGGGGCCGGTTTAGCGGTTACGGCAAGGAAATACGGGTTTGCTTCCGCTACCTGCGAATGGAAGAGGGTCGCGATAATGCGACTCTCTTCAGTGCGGTTCTTTTCGTTCAGGCAAAATAATTCCGAGATTCTTGATTTTCCGGAAAAGGGTACTCTTATGGATGCCGAGTTCCCTGGCCGTGCGGATGCGATTCCACTGATTCCGGCGCAGGGCATTGGTCAGGAAAATGGTTTCCACATCTTTAAATGTAAAGAGATCCGGATAGCCGGGCACATCCGGCCCGAAAGCGTGACGGACCGTCTCGGGTAGATGCTGGCGTTCAATCATGCGTTTTTTGCAGAGAATAAAACCATGCTCGATCATATTTTTCAATTCACGGATATTCCCCGGGAAATCGTAAGACATGAGGCAGGCGAGGGCTTCCTCGCTCAGGCCGGAAATTTGCCTGTTCTGCATGCGATTGAACTGCAGGATAAAATGCTCGGCCAGCAGGGGAATATCCTCCTTCCGTTCACGCAGAGGCGGCAGTTCGAGGCGCATCACGTTAATCCGATAATACAGGTCCTCCCGAAATTTTCCCTCCCTGACCAGATCCAGCAATTTTCTGTTCGTGGCGGTAATGACCCGGACATCCGTTTTGCAACTCTCCACGCTGCCCAGAGGCTCATAGGTCCCTTCCTGCAACACCCGGAGCAGTCGGATCTGGAGCGCCTGCGAGATATCGCCGATCTCATCGAGAAAAATGGTCCCCTTGTCGGCCAATTTGAAGCGACCGGGTTTGTCTTTTTTGGCATCGGTGAAGGCTCCCGCTTTGTACCCGAAGAATTCCGATTCCAGAAGCGTGTCCGGCAGCGCCCCGCAGTTGACAATCACCAGGGGTTTGTGTTTCCGTGGACTCAACTGGTGAATCGCCTTCGCCATGAGCTCCTTACCCGTTCCGCTTTCCCCTTCGATCAGAACGGCCGCATTGCTTTGGGATATGTCGGGCAGGATCTTGAAGAGGGCATGCATTTTATGGTTTTTCGAAACGAAATCCTCAAAGCTGTAACTTTGGGAAATTTCTTTTCTGAGCGTCTCGACGACGCTGATGTCGCGGAAGGTTTCCACGGCGCCGACGACGTTTCCCGAACGGTCTTTCAGAACGGCCGTGGAAATACTGACGGGAATACGCAGACCCGAGGCATTAATAATATTGACCGTTTTATTCATGACCGGATGTCCCGTGGCCATGGTATGGCGCAGGGCGCAATCCTTTTCGCAGATCTCGGCTTTCAGGACATCCTTGCACATCTGGCCGATGGCTTCCTCGCGCGATACGCCGGTCATCATCTCCGCCGCGTGATTGAAGGAGGTGATCCGCCAGTCAGGATCGACCGTAAAGACTCCGTCGGCGATGGAATCCAAAATGAGATCGCGTTCTGTACCCATGGTTTCCCGTAAAATGAATTCGTTCAGCGTTACGTTCTTTTCCTGACCTGTTGAGCAAGGAGTATGCCTGATATAAAAAGGTCCCGGTTGCAGAGTTGAGGGGAGGACCACCCTTGACAAAACGAAATCAACCCCTTACCTGAATAATTTGGCATGGAACTCGCTAATTCTCTCTTTGATTTTTTGAATATTGTTTACTATACAATCCATCTAATGAAAAGGAGGTATCATGATGAAAATTGCTGTCATGTCCCCGGGAGCACTGCCCGAGGAGGCAAAAAAAGCGATAGAAGCGGATCTGCTGGCGATCGCCGAACCCGGGACAACGCTGGAGATCTTTGACGTCGAAGGAAAGGTCGCCGTGGCGGCCGATCTGGACATGAAAGCGCCGGCCGCAGTGGCTCTGGCCCGTAAAATCGAACGAAACGGTTTCGATGCGATCCTTCTGGACGGCACCTGAGACTTCGCCCTCGTGGCTGCGCGGAGCGCAGTCCGGATCCCGGTGGTGGGTGCCGCCATGTCAACGTATCACCTCGTTTACCAGTTGGGCAATGCCTTTGGCGTGATCAGCGTTAACGAGCAGATCAACCCCACGTTTCTAAGGGCCGTCCGGCAGGCAGGGTGTCAGGACCGGATGACCTCCATGCGTTCCCTGAAGCGGGCGTTCGCGGTGCCCATGGACGCCCCTCCCTATACGCCGGAAGAACTGGAAGAGGAAATTGCCGGAATCGCCAAACGGCAAATCGAGGAGGAAGGCGCCCAGATCATCGTTGTCGCCTTTACCCTGCTCAATCTTTTCGTCAAACCGGGCGCCCTGGAAAGGCTGTCAAAACGGCTGAATGCCGTTTTTGTCGATTCTCAGGCGATCGGCTTCAAAACCGCAGAAATGCTCGTGCGTTTGAAACTGTGCCACAGCGAACGGGAATATCCCCTGCTGTAGAAAGCAGCGCAGAATTTTTCCATAAGGGCACAGGGAAGCGGTTTTCATACCGGTCCCCTGTGCCTTAACGTTCAAAAGCGTTTCGTTTCGCGAAGACGCAACGTGGCCTTCTTGACCGCTTTTCCGAAATAAGCCATTCCCCCGCCCTCGCTGATCGTCCGCAGAATGGAAGGCGCATCCAAAACCACGACGCCGGACAGAAGCGTCACGCCAAGCGGTTCAAAAACATCGGGAATGAAGGGAGTCGATGCGCCCAGAAGAATCACTTCCCGACAGCCCCGGGCCGCCTCAAGCAGGCCGTCGGCCGTCCCGTTGATCAGAGAAGTGGAGGTAATGACGGCGATATCGCACCGGGGCAGTTCTTCATAGGCATCCTCGGCAGGCAATAGACCTTCTTCCCGATCCTCGTCCTTTTCAAAAATCACCAATTCCTTTACCTGGTGCCGAAGGGGTTTGATCAGGGGGCCAAAATATCCGATCATCCCGACACGGTCTTCCTTTGTCCATTGCAGCATGTCCATCACATCACCTTCCGCCTGAACCATCTGATCGCTGTTGACCAGGGCGTTCACCGTACTCAGTCCCAGGGCGGATTCAAGCAAGGAGAGAGAACCGATGTAGTCCACAAGTTCATGACTCGATTTGCCGGCCAGGGGCCGCCTGCCCGAAAAAACGGAACAACCGTGATCGAGGTCTTCCTTGAAGGTAAAAGCAACGCCACAGCTTCCGTCCTCCAGGAGAACCCCGGTATACCCCAGGCCCATCCGTACATCCTCAACGCGTTTCTCTCCGCAACGGTCCTTGACATATGTTTTTATCCTGTCGGCAATGATCATCTCAATAGTCCTTTCTCCAAGGCTCACGCCTGCTTAAAAAATAATCCCGGATGGCTTCTTTAATGACATCCATTGCCAGTTGAGCGCAATGTTCATCTTCCGGCGGCAGTCCGTGCAAAGCCATCAGAACATCAGCGGCCGTTAACATGAGGGCCTCGTCGATCGTCCTGCCGGAAATGAGTTGCGCCCCGGCGTTGCCCGCCGCAATCGAGGTGATACAACCACCTGTTGAAAACTTGACGTCCATAATCTTCTCGTCTCTCACACGAAGGGAAAATGCCATCTCATCCCCGCAACTGCCGGTCAATTTTGCATAGCCCTCCGGTCTTGAGATTTCGCCCATATATTGCGGATCCAGCCAATTTTTAAGTACTTCATCAGAATACTTATCCTTGATTTCCGCCTCGAGCATACTTCTGACTACTTTGGCCGCCTTTTCCAAATCTTCTCCATCCATCGATTTTTCTCCCTTGCTTTAATCATGATCCCCGGAAAAATCTGACCCGGGGTTATTGGGTTGCTTGCCTCATTTTAAAAACGGGGCCTGAAGAGGAATCATCCTGTTGTCATTTTTATTTCCGGACCATAAAAACGCGGCTTATTGCAAAGGATACCGGATGCCTGTCAGATTACTCGATGGAATCTGATTCATGCATATCAGGTTAAAATCCGCCATTGCCTTTCTTCTTTTTTCAGTATTTACAAAATCTGTACCAAATGACTCACGGCATGGTGGCTATGTAGCCAAAGGCACAAAAACATCTGACAGCTCCGAACATTTATTCGTTTCCGGAATCCTTTTCACAGACACATGACTTCGATTTTCCCTTTCTGATCCTTGACATATTATGAGCAAATGCTTATTTGTAAATTACCTTTTAAGAGCGAAGGAGATTTTTCCCCATGGTAAGGCCCAAAAATTGCAGAATGGTGGGTGCAATGCCGGAAAGCACATATTTCAAGCCCAGGGGTATTCCTCTACGCCTGCTGAAGGAGGTCATCTTAAACATCGATGAGTTTGAAGCACTCAGGCTGGCCGACCTGGAAAACTTTTATCAGGAACAGGCGGCAGAGAAGATGGGGATTTCCCGCCAGACTTTTGGGAGAATTATTAAATCGGCCCGGAAGAAAGTGACCGCGGCTCTGGTTCAAGGCAAGGCATTGAGGATTGAGGGAGGCACATACGAAACGGCCCCACCGCAAAAATTTGTTTGTGAGCATTGCCGGTACACCTGGGAACTTCCTTGTGGTGCGGCAAAAACGGGAATCTGCCCTTCATGCAGGGCGATCACCACTCATAGCGGTCAGAAGGAAAAAGACGATTGAAACGGTCGGACAAAGCCGTTGCCTCCAGGGCATCCGGCAAGAATAATCATGATGCAAGGAGAAAAAATTATGAAAGTGGGATTTGCAGTACAGCGTGACGAGGGTTTGGAGAGTGTCGTATACGATCATTTCGGTTCGGCACCCTTTTTCATTGTTGTTGATCTGGAGGAAAAAGATTTTTTAACGGTGGGAAATAAGAATGCCAATCATGTCCACGGGGCCTGTAACCCCGTCATGGCCCTTGACGGCAACAGCCTCGATGCCCTGGTCGTCGGGGGCATTGGAGCCGGGGCCTTAAACAAGCTCAACGCAATGGGCATCCGGGTATACGGCGCAGAACTCCCGACGGTGAAAGAAAACCTCGACTTGCTGAAGGAGAATTTATTGAAGGAACTATCCATGGAAAATTCCTGCCGCGCCCATCAAGGAGGATGCGGGCATTAAAAAACGGGAGGCGCAACAGGTAGCAATGTTATACGAATTCGATTGTAAGACACCGAAAGTCGATCAAGATGCCGATGCCAGTGAGCATGACCTTGTCATCGGAGATGTCCTGATCGAAGAGTAATGTTATACCGGGCATGGTGTTGTCTTCCCGGGAGATTATGGTCAAATTGAGAGAGGGGCGGTGCTGCCCTCGAAGAGGACGGTACCGCCCATGCCCCACCGGAGAAGTTCTGCCGTATCGGCCGCAGGGCAACTGTCGGACACGGCGCCATCGTACACGCCCGTTTCGCCGGAGATTTTTGTACCATCGTCATGGTATCCGGGAAAGCTAGAAATCTCTCTGCCAGAAATCTGTTTTCTGTGTAGGTAAGAAGAAGCGCCGCCTGGCCGACACCAATGCGCCGGATCTCGTCCTGACGCAACTTAACGGTATTTATTTGGGGGATACCAGCCGTTCAAGTAAATGAACCCGATGATGGCATCCACTTTTTTAAGCGCAAGCAGTGCAGCGAGTTTACTGAAATCTTCCGCATAGGTCACAATATTTTTTCTGAAGAGACTTCTCTCCTGCGGATTAAGTCCTTTATCGCGCTCTCCCAGCATGCCGACAAAGACCACCTCAGGATTCGCCAGGGCGATCCTTATCCCCGGCCTGGACATATCTTCAAGGAATCGAATTTATTAGGATTTCCTTTCTGAACATCATGGCAGGAACAAAATATCCGATATTCCTGGTTACGTTTTTGACAATATGACCCCTCGTTTCCGCTTTCTTCATGATATCCGGCGAGGGAGCGACAAAAATATCCCCCCGCTTGCTGATCGTAATCTGCGACAGAAGAGCCACCACCCCTGCATAACTGACATTCACTTCCGCGCCGGTCTATTCAATAAACACCGCAACAATCTCCTCCATGGGCATTTTGAAGGCAGTACCGCACATGATCATCCGTTTCTCCCCGGCTTCGCTGCCGCAAGGAACAACGCACAAAACGAAAACGATCATCAGAACCATCACATGGTTTTTTACACATTCGTAATTCCCCAATGGGCAGGACAATCAAATACATGAACCTGCCGCTAATGGCCGAAAGGGCAATAGCGGTTTAATCCGCACAGGGCGGCAATTCCCGCCACTGTTACACCATAGAAAACAACCGGTTTGGTCGTCAGGAAATCACCCAGGGTCCCATTGACGGCCGTCGATCCCGTGGACAGAATCACGTCGCACCAGTCAATCACCTCCTGCGTCACCGCCGGGGCATCCACAATCACGCCAGCCTTTTCCTGGCCGATATTGTCTCCATCCATGTCGACGATTCTCAAAGGGTAATATTCGGCAAGGCTGTCAGCCATTGCAGGCTGATACCCAATCAGAGCAATTTTGGGGTGATCGTACTTCTGCCGGATATAGGCCACCAGATGCTGCGCACAAAGCCATGGTTCATGGTCTCTGCAGTGAATGGTCTCTTCGATGATACGGTGATGCCGCAACACGGCATTGAGGCCGGCCACGAATATGGCCCGCTGGAAATTGTCCGACAGATCAAAAGACAGCACATCGCCCAGAGAGCCTTCGTAGCTCCCGGGCATATCCGTAAAGGCCTGGCCCCGGGCTCCCCGGAAATTGGCCTCCACCATGAATTCCTTTCCCCGCATCAGTGGGTAATCCTTCCTTTCCGGTTCTCCGATGGTTTCCTTGACCGTCAGGGTTCTGGCGGAAATGACCCTGATGGCTTCAGCGGCAATCCCCTGATCATGGATCATTTGCCCAAATTTTGCTTTGAGATCCGTATAGAAATCCTTTGCGCAATCCCGATTGGTCCTGTTCATGCTGACAAACTCCCCTATTGTTCATCATGCATTGTAATATAAAGCGCTGACGACGGTTAAGATCCTTCAACCCGGATGTCAATTTTAGCATACCACGTTTTCACGGCGTTTTGTACCCCGGGAACTCGGAGCCCGACGTTTCGCCTAAATCGATAATGAATGGAAACAAAAAAGATGCCATATTCCGTGCCGTGAACATGAACAGCGATATGCGTGCATTTAAGGTCGTTACAGGTAAAAGGCGAAGCGACTGCCGCAAGGGAAAGGTTGCAAAAAAGAAACTGCCAGAAACCGTATAGTCGCAATAATGAATCCATGACGGGAAGGGGGGCCTGCCGAATTCACCCGGATAAAAAAAGGGGGTTGCCTGCAGCAGGCAACCCCCTTTCGGGTTAACGAATTTAATTAATTATTTAATCCCCTTCTCCTTGATCGCCTTCAGGATTTTCTCCGGCGT
>CAZIPU010000060.1:0-11395 GCA_964541005.1 uncultured Syntrophales bacterium
GCGAACCATTGTGAATTTATTTAATGGTATTTTAACGCAAACGTTTGCCCGATGCAGGCTATTTGGGAGAGAGCAGATTTGAGCGTCGTGCCCTTCTGGGCTGTGAATGATGAAATCCCCCGTAAACACAAAATTTTGCCTCAACCCTAATGCTGTACAAAAATCGTGTCAAGGTTTACTTTCAACGTTTGTGAAGAATTTCACTATTATACCGGCAATTCTGACGGCGGGTCAGAAGTAAAAGAAAAGGGGATTTTAAATGATCAATATTCATAAAGAAAAATGAAGAAGCCCTTGTTTTTCTTTCTTGACACACCCCGGACCCTATGCTAGCTTTCCGAAATCCCGATGAATTATATAGATTACTTAAGGAAAATAAGCAGATACAAGCCCTATGAATGATCAAGGAACCAAGGAACCCGCCTTTGATGTAAAGCAGGCCCAAATGTGTCTGGATGAGAATCGTTTCGGTGACGCCTTGGAGATGGCCGAAACATGGCTTGCCCGTGTGCCGGAAGACGTGGATGCAAAAATTATCCTTTCCCAGGGGCTGCTTCGTTTGGGGAAACTGGACAGGCTCCGTGACCTTCTGGGGGAAGTCGATAAAAAAATCGGCCGGTTATCCCTTGTTTATCTTCGCCTGGGAGAACTGTGCCGGCAGTCGGGACTGAATACGGAAGCGGACAATTTTCTAAATAAATATAATGGTTTGTCTGCTGCGATCTGCCCTGATGAAAAAGCGCGGCTGACCGATGCCTCCGGTGAAAGCGAAGAGGCTGATGATACGGAACGGGAAGCGGCGGATGATATTTATCCCGAATTCTATACGGTTACGCTGGCCGATCTTTATGTCAGGCAAGGTCATCCGGCTTTGGCCAGAAATGTCCTGGAGGCCATTCTCAAGAAGGAACCGGGAAACCAACAGGCGTCAATGAAATTGACGGAGCTTGTTAAATTGTTGACGGTGGCCGGGGCAGTACCGGAGCCCACAACGGTTCATCGGGAGGGGGGCAGCCCGAATGCCGCCATCGTGTCCGAACTGGAAGGATGGCTGGCAAAAGTGACACGGTTGCGGAGTCCGGCTTCATGACCCAAAAACATTTTCCGGCCCGTATCGAGCGTGCCCGTTCCCAGTTCGACCGTTGGGGCATTGATGCCTTCCTGTTCTTTGATCTGAAGAATATTCGTTACATGACTGGTTTTTCCGGCAGTGACGGGGTTTTGCTCATCGGTCCGGGTGACCGGATCCGCCTGCTTGTCGACGGTCGCTACGTGACCCAGGCGAAAGATGAGACGCGGGGGCTGGAGTTGATTCACATGGCGGACAAGGTGGCGGCGATCACCTCCCTCCTGGCGGATCAGAAGGTAAATGTCGTCGGCTTCGAGGAGTCGGTTCTCAGTTTTCGGCTTCATCGCCTGCTGAAAGCGAAGAACCGGAGAGTAAAATTCAAGGCCCTGTTTTCGGAAATCGATCTCCTTCGGGCGCATAAAAGCGATCAGGAAATCGCCTGTATTCGCAAAGCCTCGGATATTGCCGCCAGTGCACTCCAATCCGTTCTTCCTGTAATCAAGCCCGGGATTTGTGAACGGGATATTGCCCTTGAGCTGGAATACCGGATGCGAAAAGGGGGGGCTGAAGGGGTCGCCTTTGACACCATCGTTGCCTCGGGGGCGCACGCCGCTTTACCCCATGCGAATCCGGGAGCGAAAAAACTTGTTCCGGGGGATACATTGGTGATCGACTACGGCGCCGTGTATAACGGATATCATTCCGATGAAACCTGCACTTTTTTTATCGAGAGGGTTGAATCCGATTTAAAAGCGGTGTATGGGCTTGTCAAAGAGGCACATGACCGGGCGATTGAAGCTGCAATCGCCGGCCGTCCCTGCGAAGAGGTCGATCGGGTTGCCAGGGATCTGATCTCCAAAGGGGGCTGGGGCGATTACTTCGGCCATGGCACAGGCCACGGGGTCGGCCTGGAGATACATGAAGCCCCCAGAATATCGATTCAATCACCGCAGCACCTTGAAGAAGGAATGGTCGTCACGATCGAGCCGGGAATCTACCTCCCCGATAAGTGGGGAATCCGGATCGAGGATACAATCCGGGTGACCTCGGGAAAGGCTGAGATACTAACGAAAATGCCCAAAGAGTTGACCGTTTTGGGATGATGCGTGGTGAGTTGTTCCCCGTGCCCCGGCATGGGTTTATAAATTCTAATAGGAAGTGATGATTATGCCAGTATTTTCAGATGATCTTCTTTACAGTCGTGAGCATGTTTGGGTCAGGGTGGATGGGGATTTTGCCACGATCGGGATTACGGACTATGCCCAGGAAAAAATGGGGGAGGTCCTTTCCGTGGAACTTCCCGAGATCGAATCTGAAATCGAGCGGGATGAACCGTTCGGAACCGTCGAGTCGGCCGAGAAATCTGTCGTAGAATTGATTTCCCCTGTCAGCGGGGATGTGGTTAATGTGAACGAGGACATCGATGACGATGTGGGCATTATAAACAGTGATCCCCAGGATACGGGCTGGTTGATCGTCGTGGAAATGAAGGATCTGGATGAACTGGACGATCTGCTCGATGCCAAGGGGTATCATGATTTCGTTCTTCAGGAAGGGGAGGCGGACTGACCGCTTTTGGAAAACTGGCGCGTCCTTCCTTTTCAAATCTTCCATGCCTTCGAAAACATGGCCATGGACGAAGCCCTGTTCCGGGTTCTCCAGGAACGGGATGGTCCGCCGACCCTCCGGTTCTACGGTTGGGAAAGACCGGCGCTGTCCGTGGGCTACTTTCAGAACACGGCGACCGAACTCAATCTGCATCATTGCCGATGCGACGGCATGGATATCGTCCGCCGTCCTACCGGAGGAAAAGCCGTTCTGCATGACTGCGAGCTGACTTACGCCGTCGTTTCCCGGGAAGATCTTCCTTTTTTTCCCGGAAACCTCGTTGAGAATTACAAGGCTGTCTGTTCCTGCCTGATCCGGGCTTTTTCAGAGCTGGGGATCGGCGTAAGCATGGCAAGCGAGTCCCACCGTGAGGGGAAGAAGGACATGAGGAGCATTTGTTTTGCTTTTCCCGCCCCGTTTGAATTGCTTTCCCGGGGCAGGAAAATATGCGGTTCCGCCCAGGTCAGGTCCCGGGGCTGTTTCCTTCAGCATGGATCCATTCTTCTTGATTTCGATGCGGAAAAGAACTGCCGGTTCATTCTTCCTTCCGAGCAGCGGCAATCCGACCGGTGCGATCGTTTAAGAGAGACGGTGACGTCCATCTTCGGCGAAACGGGGGAAGTGATGATGCCGGAACGATTCAGCGAAATTGTCCGGCGGGCCTTTGAAGTGTCCTGGAACGTTCGCTTTGCCGAAGGAAAGCTGACCCTCGAAGAGGAAGATGTGAAGAACCGTCTCGCGGCCGAAAAATACCGCAATCCGTCCTGGAATCTGGATGGAAAAATATAAGGCGGGGGGCGTCCGCAATCCGGGATAACTGCCGGCGGCAGACGACGGATTACCAAACAGTCCGGGGACCGGAACCGATCCTTTTTGTCCCGGCGGAGGATATTCCCGACCGAATGCCTCCATCCGGTTCAAATCTCATCATTTTTTAGTTGCACTTTTGACGAAGATCGATTATAGAGAAACCTTCCTTGAGAGAGGATTTCATATCAGGCATCTCAATATTCCGGCAGCTCCGTTCGGGAGCGGTCATCACGGCCGAATACCGGAAAGAACAAGAATCCTTCTTTGTGATTTTGAGAAAAGCTTTTGATAAAGTAAGGAGCGTGGTCTAACAGGCATTAAAAAGGGTGGTTTGCGGCACGTCATGAAAAAACAAGGCCGTACTGCCCTTTTTTTGTGTCAAACCGGCGGTTCCTTGGCGGAGTCAATGCTTTTGTACGGCGAACCTGCCTGTATCCCGGTCTTTTGCGGCTGCGGGGAACGAAGCGAAAAACATACAGATAGATGATTTGGAGAAGGTATTAACATGGATATGATATTGGTACTGGAAGACGGTGCGGTTTTCCGGGGTGTTTCTTTCGGGGCGGAGGGCGAAGCCTGCGGCTGGGTTCACGATGATCATCGGGTCGTCGGTTATCAGGAAATCCTGACGGATCCGGACAACGCGGGCTGCCTGCTCAACATGACCTACCCCCTCATCGGGAACTACGGGATAAACGGGGAGGACTCCGAATCCGCTTCGATCCAGGCAGGGGCGCTCATCATCAAGGAGAAAAGCCGGATCGTCAGTAACTGGCGGGCGACGGAGGCCCTTGAGAAGATGATGCAGGAAAACAACACGGTCGGCATGGAAAAGGTCGATACCCGTGCCTTGTCCCTTTATATCCGCGATCACGGGGAAATGAAGGGAATCGTCGGTTCCGCCGCCGTGCCGGTTCGCGCTCTTCTGGAGAGGTTGAAGGCCTGGCAGGAACCCGGGATGAATGCAAAAAAGACGAAACCGAAAAGTTTTACGGGCAAGGGCAAGTACCGCGTCGCCCTCTACGACCTGGGAGTGAAGAGAAGCACTCTTGATCAGCTGGATCAGTGCGGCTGCGACGTCATTGCGATTTCTCCCGCCTTATCCTGGGAGGAAGTCCGTGGGCTCAATCCCGACGGGCTCGTCATCTCCAATGGTCCCGGAGACCCGAACCGGGCGAAGGCGCTCGTTTCCGAAATCGGAAAAGCCATTGGCCGGGTGCCCGTCCTGGGAATATCCCTGGGGGCTCAGCTCATCTGCCTTGCCGCAGGCGGTGCCGTTACCCGGATGAAGGTGGGGCATCACGGCGGCAATTACGCAGTCCGGGATATCGAAGAGAACTCAGTGGCCATTACGGCGCAAAACCACAGTTTTGTCATGACCGGGACGGAGGGCTTAGGGAAGGGACTGCGTGTTTCCCACGTCAATGTCAATGACGGAACCGTCGAGGGTATTTCTTCCGGTGAATGCAACGTGCTGGGGGTCCAATTCACGCCCCTGCCGGATGAAGAGGGCGGCCCCAATGCCGTGTTCGGCCGGTTTGTACGGAACATGGGGACATAACATCCCCTTACGGATGCCGGCTTAATCATTCTGAAAGAACGTAAGCGACAAAGAGATCCTCCGCTTTGATCGGATTGACGAAGCGAAGGGGGAAACTTTTTAGGGATTTTGAACCATTAATCAGAAGCGGGATCGAGAAATATGCCGAAACGGGAAGATTTGAAAAAAATATTGATAGTCGGGTCGGGGCCCATCGTCATCGGTCAGGCCTGCGAATTTGACTATTCGGGCTCACAGGCCTGCAAGGCCCTTAAAGAGGAGGGCTACTACGTTATCCTGGTCAACAGCAACCCGGCGACGATCATGACGGATCCGGGCATGGCCGATCGCACCTATATCGAGCCGATTACACCGGCCATCATCGAAAAAATCATCGAGCGCGAACGGCCCGATGCGATTCTTCCCACCCTGGGCGGTCAGACGGCGCTGAATACGGCGGTGTTTCTGGACCGGGCCGGTGTGTTCAAGAAATACAACGTCGAGGTTCTGGGGGCCGGCCCCGAGGCGATTGCCCGGGCGGAGGACCGGGATCTGTTCAAGACGGCCATGCAGGAGATCGGCATCGGTCTTCCGGAGAGCGGCATCGCCACGACCCTGGAAGAGGGCATGGAAATCGGGCTCCGGATCGGTTTTCCCCTGATCCTGCGACCGGCCTTCACCCTGGGCGGAACGGGCGGCTCCATTGCCTACAACAAGGAAGAACTCGAGGCGTTTGTCGCCAAGGGAATCGAGTACAGCCCCGTGGGGCAGCTTCTCGTCGAGCAATCCGTTCTCGGCTG
Source organism: uncultured Syntrophales bacterium (assembly GCA_964541005.1). Classification (GTDB taxonomy): domain Bacteria; phylum Desulfobacterota; class Syntrophia; order Syntrophales; family JAAYKM01; genus JAAYKM01. The sequence continues at coordinate 5,828 of CAZIPU010000060.1, forward strand.
GAAGGAGATTGAATTCGAGGTCATGCGGGACTGCGCCGACAACGTGATCATCATCACGTCCATGGAGAACATCGATCCCATGGGCGTCCACACGGGAGACAGCGCCGTTGTCGCCCCGGCGCAAACCCTGACGGCGAAGGAATACAAACAGTTCACCGATCTCTGCCGCAAGATTATCCGGAAGATCGACGTAACGGGCGGCGGCGTCAACATCCAGTTCGGTCAGAACCCCGATAACGGAAAGATCGTGATCATCGAGGTCAACCCCCGCTTGTCCCGCAGCTCGGCCCTGGCCTCCAAGGCGACGGGATTCCCCATCGCCAGGGTGGCGACGAAACTGGCCGTCGGCTACACCCTCGACGAGGTGCGCAACGATATCACGGGCAAGACCACGTGTCTCTACGAACCGACCGTTGACTACTGCGTGTTCAAAATTTCCCGGTTCACCTTCGAGAAGTTTCCCCTGGCGGACCCGACGCTCAATACGTCCATGAAAGCCGTCGGGGAGGCCATGTCCATCGGCAGGACTTTCAAGGAGGCCTTTCAGAAGGGCCTCCGTTCCCTGGAGACCAGCCGGTTCGGTTTCGGTGCCGACGGCAAGGACACGTTGATCCAGAGCGAAGACGGACTGGAACGGATCCGGGAAAAACTCCGCATTCCCAACGCGGAGCGTTTTTTCTACATCCGTTACGCTTTTCAGATGGGTATGCCCATCGACGAGATTTATGATTTAAGCCGGATTGACCGGTGGTTCCTCTTCAACATGAAGGAGATCTTCGATCTGGAGGTCGAGTTGGGAGGCTTCCGCTTCCAGGGAATAAAGCGGGATCTCAACGCCTGGAAAAAGGATTTTCCCGCCGATCTGCTGCGCAAAGCGAAGGAATTCGGATTTTCCGACGTTCAACTGGCCCATATCCTGGGTACGGTGGAGACGGTCATCGAGGACATGCGAAAGAAGAAGGCCGTTCACCCCGTCTACAAGCTCGTCGATACCTGTGCCGGGGAATTCACGGCGGAGAAACCCTATTACTACTCTTCCTATGAGTCCATCGAAGAAAGCGTGCGCAGTGAAAGACCCAAGGTGTTGATTTTGGGTGGAGGCCCGAACCGGATCGGACAGGGGATCGAATTCGATTACTGCTGCGTCCATGCATCCCTGGCCCTGAGGGAGCTGGGTTACGAAAGCATCATGATCAACAGCAACCCGGAGACGGTCAGCACCGATTACGATACGTCGGACAAGCTGTACTTCGAGCCCCTGACCCGGGAAGACGTGCTGAACGTCATCAAGCTGGAGAAACCCGCCGGTGTCGTCGTTCAGTTCGGTGGGCAGACCCCCCTGAATCTGGCCGTGCCCCTGGAGAAGGCCGGTGTCACGATCTGGGGAACCACCCCGGACAGCATTGACCGGGCGGAGGACCGGAAACGGTTCCAGGTGCTTCTGAAGAAGCTGAACCTGATCCAGCCGGAAAACGGGACGGCCCGTTCTTTTGCGGAGGCGAAGAAGGTGGCCAACAAGATCGGTTATCCCGTCATCGTCCGTCCCTCCTACGTGCTGGGTGGCAGGGCCATGGAGATCGTCTATGACGACGAGGGCCTGGAAGAGTTCATGAAGAAAGCCATGCGCGTTTCCCCGGAGCATCCGATCCTGATCGACAAGTTCCTCGAGGACGCCATCGAGATCGATGTGGATGCCATTTCCGACGGCGAGACCACGGTCATCGGCGGTCTTCTGGAACACATCGAAGAAGCGGGCATCCATTCGGGAGACAGCGCTTCCGTCATGCCGCCCTACACCCTGGACGCCAAGCTGATCAGCGTCATCAAGGAAAATACCTATGCCCTGGCACGTGAGCTTCAGGTCAAGGGCCTGATGAACATCCAGTATGCCATTCGCAACGATATCATCTACGTGCTGGAAGTGAATCCCCGGGCTTCCCGGACCATTCCCTTCGTCAGCAAGGTGACGGGGGTTCCCCTGGCCAACCTGGCCACCAAGGTCATGGCGGGAAAAACCCTGAAGGAACTCGGTTTCACGCAGGAAGTGGAAGTGCCCCATGTGGCGGTGAAGGAATCGGTTTTTCCCTTCTCGCGCTTCCCCGGTGTCGATGCGATTCTGGGACCCGAGATGAAGTCCACGGGCGAGGTGATGGGGATCGATTCCTCCTTCGGCATGGCTTTTGCCAAATCGCAGGTCGCGGCGGGGACGATTCTGCCGGCGTCCGGCAAGGTCTTTCTCAGTGTGAACAACAAGGATAAAAGGCAGATCGTGTTTCTGGCCAAGGAACTGGAGCATCTCGGATTTACCATTGTTGCGACCGGCGGCACCGCGGCGGTTCTCAAAAACAACGACATCGACGTGACGGTTCTGCCGAAGATCTACGAAGGCCGGCCGAATGTGATCGATTTGATGAAGAACCGCGAGATCGCCATGATCATCAACACCTCCAGCGGGAAAAAGACCCGGGAGGACACGGCGGTGATCCGGTCGACGGCGGTCTTTCACAGTGTTCCCCTGGTGACGACCCTTTCGGGCGCCCAGGCGGCGGTTAACGCCATCAAAGCGATGAAAAAGGGCCGCTGGTCGGTCAAAACGATCCAGGAGTATCATCAGCAGATCTAGAAGAGGGGATTCCCCTTTTGGGGGCTGCTTCACGACAGCCGCCGGATTCGGCGAAAACGATCTTTCCGGTACGGAATGCACGGCCGGAAAGCAAACAGATCCATATTAAAATTTAGAAAGGAAAAACAATTTTGGAAGTTAAAGTATTCGACAACGATGTGGAGAAGGCCCTGAAGATTCTCAAGAACAAGCTTTCCAAGAGCGGTCTGTTCAAGGAATTGAAGGTCCGCCGGGCCTATGAGAAACCTTCCGTGAAAAAGAAGAGAAAGACCATCGAAGCCCGCAGAAGACTGGCAAAGGTCCAGAGAAGAAGAAGCAACTAAAGGTGCTGCGCTCAGAGGGAAGTCCGCAACCCTGCCGACCGTCAGGAGCAGGTGGCGTTGCGGTGGTTCGCTGTGTTGCCGGTAAAAGAGGGGGCAGGGAAGGCCGTCATCCATAAATGGCGGAACCGTTTTGTCGTGCCGGGCAGCAACGTTGATAAAGTGCGGCCGTGCCGACAGAAAGGAGGCCACCTTGGAGGATAGACAATACCTGATCGATTCCCTGACACCGGCGGAGTCATGGCGGATATTCCGGATCATGGCGGAGTTTGTCGACGCCATCGACACGCTTTCCCGAATAAACCGGGCCGTCACAATTTTCGGTTCCGCCCGGGTAAAACCGGGTAATCCTTATTATGACAAGGCCCAGTATCTTGCCCGGAAACTCGTTGAAGAGAGATTCAGCGTGATCACGGGAGGCGGTCCCGGCATTATGGAGGCGGGAAACCGGGGAGCCGCCGAGGCGGGGGGCACATCCGTCGGAATGAATATCCAGCTTCCATACGAGCAGAAACCGAATCCCTACGCAAATGTGTCCATCAACTACCACTACTTCTTCATCCGCAAGGTGATGTTCGTCAAATACGCCATGGCCTATGTCATTTTACCGGGCGGCTTCGGGACGATGGATGAACTGTTCGAGGCCCTGACCCTGATCCAGACCCGGCGCATCAAGGGATTCCCCGTCATCCTCATGGGGAGCGACTACTGGCGGGGCCTGCTCAACTGGCTGAAAAACACCATGCTGAAAGAGGAGATGATTTTAAAAGAAGACTTCGATCTCATTACGATCATTGACGATCCGGACGAAGCGGTGAAGCATATCCAGAAATTCGTGATTGTGTAGCAAGCCGGTCCTTTTTTAACAATCCGCATCCATTCCGGCCTCGATTATCCGGCGCCCTGCCGGTTCCCGGCATCTGCATCGCCTTCCGGCAAAAAACGGGTGAAACGGGAAGGAAAAAAAGGAGAGCGTTCAATTTATGTATCCGGAGGCGTCCGAGGCGGATTATCAGCGAACACTTGAAGACATCAGGAAGGGGAAAATCCATCCCGTTTATCTTCTTTACGGGGAAGAGGAATACCTGATCCGGGAAGCTCTGGAAGAGATCATCGAGGCTATCGTTCCCAAGGCGGACCGGGAGTTGAATCTGTTTGCCGTAAGCGGCGGCCCGGACGAGACGGACCACCTCTGCACCACCCTGGTCCTTCCCCCCCTGCTCTCCGGCCGGAAGCTGGTCGTGGTTCGCGACACCCACCTGTTTCACTCCAGGGAGACCGTTTCCCATCTGATCAAAAGCGTCCGGGATCAACTGGATAAGAATCCGCGGAAGGCGGCCGCCGCTTTCATGACCTTTCTGGACATGGCCGGCTGGAAGCTGGAAGACCTCCGGGACGGCGGGTGGAAGACCATCCGGGACGACGACTGGAACCGCCTGGCCGAAGGGGACGGGAAGGACGATCGGGAAGCCTGGCTTCCCCGCGTGATCGACCTGTGCGCCGGAGACCAGAAGGAAAGCAGGACGGCCAGGCAGGATGAACATCACCTGGAGGCATTGCTCCGCCACCGGCTGCCGCCGGAGAACCATCTGATCCTCGTGGCCGAGGCCGTCGACCGGCGGAAAAAACTTTTCAAGGTGATCTCGGAACTGGGGGAGGTCCTTTACTTTCCCAAAGTCAAGGCGGAGGCGAAGCAGAAGGAACGGCTGATGGCGCAGGTGCGTGGAATGCTTTCCGCGCGGGGGAAGAAAATGCTCCCCGGAGCCTGGGACGCCCTGGGAAAAAAGACGGGTTTTCAACTGCGGGAATCCGTCCAGGCCGTTGAAAAGCTGATCGTTTTTTCCGGGGCGAAAATGACGATCGACGAGGCGGATGTCGAGGCGGTGGTTGGAAAATCAAGGGAAGACACGGTGTTCCAGCTCGTATCGGCCATGACGGAAAAAAATCTGTCCGCCGGCCTCGACGTGCTCCGGGAACTGATTCTCCAGGGGGTGCCCTACCTGATGATCCTGGCGATGATCGGCCGGGAAATCCGTCATCTGCTCCAGGCGAAGCTGCTGATCCGGTCCGGGATACTCAAGGGTTTCCGGCCCGACACGGAGTACGGTGAATTCCAGAGGAAGATTCACCCCTTACTGAAGGAGATGGCCGCTCAGGGGGGAAAGAAGGATCTGGGACTTGTGAGTCAGCATCCCTATGCCGTCTACCAGGCCCTGAGAAACTCCCGGCGTTTTACCGATGAAGAGCTTCTCTCGCACCTGGATCAACTGGTTCAAATCGATCTTTCCATGAAGTCGACCGGCCGGGACGAACGGCTTCTGATCGAGCGTCTCCTGGTATCCGTCTGCTCCGGAAAGGAGCGACGAGGCCGGACCGTCGGAGACGGGTAATCCCGTCGTCGGCATTTCTCCCGGAGGCCCGCCAAAAAAAGAATTGACTTCCCTCTTTGGTTTCTGCTACTTAGCGGGGCGCTGCATCACGATTAAAATCTTTGTGATAAGGTGATTGCATCGTAAAAAAGCCGAAGAAACGTCTGTCTTGTCATTCCGGGGGCGTAGCGTTTCCCCGGTTGTCATTCTGAGGAGCGTCAGCGACGAAGAATCTCTTTGAAGGAAGACTCTTCGC